>NZ_JBPFDQ010000071.1:0-28067 GCF_059415045.1 Ferdinandcohnia sp. SAFN-114
ATGTCACAATACTTATCTCAAGTATTGCCATTTTGGAGGTGTTTTATATTGTCTCACTATTTTAGGTTAGTCCAAACAGGAAAAAGTTCCTATCGGCTCTTTTCTTTTTTTATCCTTACAAGGACAATGACAAACAGAATGAAGTTTCTCTTAATGGACACTCTAAAATTAAATACCGATGGAAGGGTGTTCGTAATGGTATTGAAACATACTCGAATTGAAGTGACTGACCGAGTGGTTGGAAAGCTTGGAGATAATGAAATGAAATTATATGTTGAAAAAGAACCAATCGGAAAGATCCGTTTTACAAATGAAGGGGCTCAATATGAATTAAAGCAGGGATATGAGCAAGAAGAGAGCAAAATTTTCACATATGCTGATATACCTTCTAACCCAGATATGAAATATGTCGATTGTGATGATGAAAATGGTTGGTGTTAAGACAGTGGTTACCCACTGTCTTTTTTTCCCTATTGTTTCCTTATGATTCACCAAATTATATTCTTCGCTATAAAATGAAGGAAAAGCAGTTGTATACATCGAAGAAGTATATATCAGATTAATGTACACTTGAAACAAGGTGATGAAATGGTGGCTTTTGACGATAATGAAAAAGTAATCATTGTTGAGGGGAGAACAGATAAAAAGAAAGTCGAAGCGGTTGTGAATGAACCAGTTGAGATTATTTGTACTAACGGAACGATTAGTATCTCCAAACTGGACGAATTAATTGAGCATTTGTTTAATAAAGATGTTTATATCTTAGTTGATGCCGACCGTGCAGGAGATAAGCTTAGAAAACAGTTTAAACGCGAGTTTCCAGAAGCACGGCATTTGTTTATCGATAAAATGTATCGGGAGGTTGCGACTGCCCCTGAACAACATATTGCTACGGTACTACTTTCAGCAAACATAGATGTGCACGCTGAATACTTACTTTAGGCCAAGCGTGTATCCTATACTTTTTCAATAATTATGGTAAAATAAACAACAATTAACAAGATAAAAGGTTGTTGTAAAGATGAAGGAATGGAATGAACACGAAATTGATACTCACCTCACGAACACGGGGGAGTTTTGGCTTTATTTATTCACTCCGATGTGCGGAACCTGTCAGGTAGCTTCGAAAATGATGACTGTCGTCGCTGAATTGTTACCAAACGTAATAATCGGTAAGAGCGATCTTAATTATTTACCAAAGAAAGCAATCAATTGGCAAATTGAAAGTGTTCCTTGTTTAATGCATGTAAAAGAAGGAAAAGTTGCGCAAAAGTATTATGCCTTTCACTCAGTTCCTTACTTGGTTGAAATCTTATCAAAAACATAAGCCCAGGAATGGATATCAGCATTCTTGGGTTTTTTTATTGAATGTGCTATGCCTTACAATTTTCTACCCAAGGAAAATTTTAAACATATTACCTAAAACAACTCCGTTTATCGTGCTTCTTTGTACTCATACTAAAAAGAGTACTATAAAAAAGGGAAACTCATGAATTGGAAATTTCCTAAAAGTTGGGGGAGACATTCATGGAGTCAATATGGCTTGAATATGCCTGGGCATTGTTAATCCTAATTGGTTTGGAAGGGTTATTATCAGCGGACAATGCTCTAGTTCTAGCAATCATAGCCAAGCATTTACCTGAAGAACAGAAAAAAAAGGCAATCAATTACGGAATACTCATGGCTTTTGTTTTCCGTTTTGGAGCACTTTTTGCTATTTCCTTTATAGCAAACGTTTGGCAAATACAAGCGATAGGGGCAGCTTATCTTCTTTATTTAGGATTAAAGCATATCATCCAAGCAAAGTTTGGTAAGGAAAATAAGGACATTCATAAGGATGATGAAAAAGAATCTGCTGGTAAAGGATTTTGGCCAACTGTAGGAAAAATTGCATTAGCGGATCTTGCTTTTGCTATTGATTCAATCTTAGCTGCGGTTGCTCTAGCCCTTGGTCTTCCAGAATCACCTCTTGGCAATTTCGGTGGTATGGATGGAGGGCAATTCATTGTTATTCTTCTTGGGGGTATTGCTGGCCTCGTATTGATTAAGTTTGCTGCAACTTGGTTTGTGCAACTTCTTGAGAAGCGACCTGCATTGGAAACAACCGCATATGCAATTGTCGCCTGGGTCGGTGTCAAACTTGCTGTAATTACCCTTGCTCATGAGGATATTGGTATTTTAGACCATGATTTCCCGCATAGTACTGTTTGGACAATTATCTTCTATGGAGTATTAGTTGGCATTGCACTACTCGGTTGGTTTGCACCAAGTAATAAGAAAACGCTTCAAGAAGGCAATGCATAAAAAAAGCGAAAGAATAATGTCTGTTTAACTGCGATAATCCAATTGGGTTATCGCTTTTATTTATTTTAAAAATATACATCATTTTTGTATTCGGTATATTGCAATTTGTCTAAAAAGTTGTATGATATTTAGGGAGTCGAAATATCATATTTATCACATAATTATAGGAGCACATATGAGCATTGTCACCGGATGGAAAACGCAATATAAAGCATACAATCAAAACATCAAACGATTTATCCTAGCAACTGTTTTTACACAATTAGGCATGGGTATGTACACAATCATGTATAACTTTTATGTAAGAGAGCTAGGTTACTCCGAGCAAACGAACGGAACAATTATTGCAATGACTGCTTTAGCATCTGCCTTAATTCTCGTACCCGCAGGGCTTATGAGTGATAAATTTGGCAGAAAGAAAGTGATGGTTCTTGGAGTTGCGATTTCTACATTCGCCTTTTTTGCTAGAAGTATACTAGAAATTGATCAGTTACTGATTGGAACTGCATTTATTACAGGGGTGTCGACTGCATTTATTCAAGTATCTGGAATCCCGTGGTTAGCGGAAAACTCCACATCTTCACAAAGGGTTCACCTTTTTAGTTTTCATTCAGCAATCATGATGGCCGCACAAGTAGTAGGAAATATTGCGGGAGGGGCATTTTCTGATGCCTTTCAATTTATCTTTCATTTGAGTGGACTTTGGAGTGTAAGAATCACATTATTAATTGCAACTATCATTTATATGGCTGGTATTTTACCGATACTTAAAATGAATGAACAGCCAAGGAAACAACCTGAGATTAAAACAGTGGCGTCATTTAGGCAGAAGCTGCGAACAAATAAATCACAAATAAAGTTAATTGCGATGTTTGCATTTGCTCAAATGATCATAGGGTTTGGATCAGGATTAGTTATTCCTTACCTAAATTTGTATTTTGCTGACCGGTTTTTAGCAAGTAATACAGTAATTGGTCTCATTTTATCATTGGGACAAGCAGCAACAGCGATCGCGATGATTATTGGACCAGCCATTGTTAGTAAGGTAGGAGAAGTAGTTGTTTATCTACAACTATCATCATTGCCTTTCCTCTTGCTGACAGGGTATACCGAAAATCTTTACATAGCGGCCATTGGCTTTTTATTTAGACAAGCCTTAATGAATGCAGGAAACCCGATCCAAGCATCTCTTGTTATGGGGCGGGTTGATGATTCTATGAAAGGACTGGCCAACTCTGTTAACCAAATGGTATTTTCATTAGGCTGGGCTTTAATGGGGCCAATATCAACCTCGATTGTGATGCTGTATGGTGCTTATTGGGGCTATGCTTATGTTTTTACAATTACATCTGTCTTATATTTAATAGGTTCTCTCTATTTCCTATTTGTTTTTACTGGGAAATCCTTTCAGAAAGAGGAAAAACAAATCGCGAAAATATCTTAATATGTCGTATTTCCCGGGAAAAATGGACGAATTTTGTAGCATTAACATGAATGTTTAATTAGTGTTGTCGATTTTCACAAAAAATACAAGTAATTTGGAATATCTTGTTTTTTCAAAATATTTTCATTGACTTGTGAATGAAAAAGGGTTAACATCAAATTAATCATAAAAGTAAAAACTTAATAGTTTATCTTATCAAGAGTGGTGGAGGGAATGGCCCTATGAAACCCGGCAACCGGTATTTACACGGTGCTAAATCCAGCAGGCTTTTTTTGCCTGAAAGATAAGAAGAGAGACCATACATACAACCTCTTCTTATCGAAGAGGTTTTTTTATTTAATCAAAGAGGGAGAGATTAATATGAGTGAAAAACAAAAAAATTTCAGACCAGAAACGATTGCAATACATGGGGGTCTTGAGGCAGATCCAGTAACCGGTGCTAGAGCAGTTCCTATCTACCAATCAAATGCGTTCAAATTTAATACTACTGAACATGCAGCAAATCTCTTTGGATTAAAGGAAAACGGTTATATTTATACTCGAATCCACAACCCAACTACTACTGTTTTTGAAGAAAGAGTAGCTCAATTAGAAGGTGGAGTAGGTGCATTAGCAGTTGCTAGCGGAATGGCAGCCATTACGACTTCAATCCTTAACATTGCGGGAGCAGGAGATGAGATTGTATCTGCTTCTACTTTATACGGTGGAACGTATAATCTATTTGCTAATACTCTACCTAAATATGGAATTAAAACGCATTTAGTAGATCCAAAAAATCCTGAAAATTTCCGTCAAGCAATAACACCAAATACAAAAGCAATCTTTGCTGAAACAATCGGAAACCCTAGCTTAGATATACTAGATATTGAGGCAGTTGCTAACATTGCTCATGAAGCAGGTATTCCACTAATTGTTGACAATACTTTTGCAACACCATATTTATGTAGACCAATTGAGCATGGAGCAGACATTGTTATCCATTCAGCTACAAAATGGTTACTAGGTAATGGAACAACCATGGGTGGAATTATAGTAGACGGAGGTAAATTCGATTGGAATTCACCAAAGTTCCCTGGATTTACAACTCCAGATCCTAGTTATCATGATTTAGTCTTTGCGGAAGCATTGGGACCAGTAGCCTTTATAATTAAAGCAAGAGTTCAACTACTACGTGATTTAGGTCCAGCTATTAGTCCATATAATTCATTCCAATTCAATTTAGGTTTAGAAACATTGCATGTTCGAATGAAGGAGCATATTGCGAATACGAAAAAAGTTGTTTCTTATCTTAAAAATCACCCTGGGGTTGAATGGGTGTTGTATCCAGGTGAAGAGGACCATCCAAATAAACAACTAGCTGATAAATATTTACCAAAAGGTGCAGGAGCGGTAATTGTATTCGGTATTAAAGGTGGAAGAGAAGCTGGCGAAAAGCTAATCAATAGTGTTGAGCTTTGGTCACATGTTGCAAATGTAGGAGATGCAAAAAGCTTAATTATTCACCCTGCTAGTACTACACACCAACAATTGAGCCCAGAAGACTTAAAGGCATCTGGTGTATCAGAGGACTTAGTCCGCTTATCTGTTGGTATTGAAAATGTGGAAGATATTTTAGAAGATTTAGAGCAAGCCATTAAAGCTGCAAATGGAACCAGTTAAGCCTTATCAGTGCCGACTGCATAACTGAAAAATTGTTCACAATATTTTCGTTGACACCCTTATATAGAGATGATAAGATTACTCTCGTGTTGTTTTAGTATGATAATAAAAATTAAATAAATCTGATAACTCTTATTTAGAGTGGTGGAGGGATGTGCCCGATGAAACCCAGCAACCGTCAACGTCTGTTGAAAAGGTGCCAATTCACACAAAGCTTTGGGCTTTGGAAGATGAGAGGAAGGAATCACAAAATTGTGCCTTTCTGCTCGTTTTTGCAGAAAGGCATTTATTTTTATATGCGTGGCATATTTGAATAATTATTATCTTTATTTATTTACATTATCGCATACACTAAACATAGTTTTCTCTGAATAGAAGGTGTGACAACGTGATAACACTAAAAAATGTTAAAAAGATTTATCAAACAAATACAAATTCTGTAACAGCAGTTAACAATATTGACCTTCAGATAAATGAAGGTGAAATTTTCGGAATCATTGGATACAGTGGCGCGGGTAAAAGTTCACTCATCCGTTTATTGAATGGGCTTGAAACTCCAACAGAAGGGAATATTTCTGTTGCTGGTCATAATATCACGTCCATTAAAGGAAAAGCATTACGTGATGCTCGTAAAGAAATAAGTATGATCTTTCAGCACTTTAACCTACTATGGTCGCGAACAGTTAGGGAAAATATCTCCTTTCCCCTGGAGATTGCAAAGGTGCCAAGAACTAAAAGAGAAGAACGGGTAAATGAGCTTATTAAGCTTGTAGGACTGGAAGGAAGAGAAGATGCTTACCCATCACAGCTAAGTGGTGGTCAAAAGCAAAGGGTTGGAATTGCAAGAGCACTTGCCAATAATCCGAAGGTTTTACTATGTGATGAAGCAACATCTGCATTAGACCCTCAAACAACTGACTCTATTTTGGACTTGCTAGTTGATATTAATGAGCGTTTAGGGTTAACAATCGTATTAATTACCCATGAAATGCATGTGATTCGTAAAATCTGTCATCGAGTTGCAGTAATGGAAAATGGGAAGTTTGTTGAACAGGGAAGAGTGCTTGATGTATTTAAAAAGCCTCAAGCCAACATTACAAAACGCTTCGTTCAGCAAGTGACAGAGCCTGAAGAAACAAAAGAAACGGTTGAGAATTTATTAGATCGTTATCCAAATGGAAAAATGGTTCAGCTTAGCTTTGTTGGTGAAGATGCTGAAATGCCATTAATTACAAGATTAATCCGAGATTTTAAGGTGGAAGTGAATATTTTACAAGGGAAAATTTCACAAACCCAAAATGGATCTTATGGAACATTATTTATACATCTTGATGGTGATGCTAATGAAGTCACTTCAGCCATCGAATTTATTCGACAACAACGAGTAGAAGCTGAGGTGATTGAAAATGCTTGAACAATTTCAAGAATTACTTAAATGGGAAAAACAAGTTAATGATTATCAAGCACTCAATTGGGGGAATCTTTGGGAAGCAACTTTAGAGACTTTATACATGACCTCAATCTCCGTGCTTGCTACTTTTATAATTGGTTTATTTTTAGGTTTAGTTCTCTTTTTAACAGATAAAGGAAATGCATGGGAAAATACAGTGGTGAATCGGATTGTATCTGCATTTGTTAATATTTTTCGTTCCATACCATTCATCATCCTGATTGTCCTATTGATACCTTTCACGAAAATTATGATGGGTTCCATGCTAGGACCAAATGCTGCGTTACCATCTTTGATTATAGGGTCAGCACCGTTTTATGCCAGAATGGTTGAAATTGCTTTGCGTGAAATCGATAAAGGAGTTATTGAGGCTTCTCATTCAATGGGAGCTACTAACTCGACAATCATTTTTAAAGTGTTAATTCCTGAATCTTTACCAGCCCTAATTTCTGGGATTACCGTTACTGCGATCTCATTAGTAAGCTTTACCGCAATGGCTGGAGTTATCGGTGCAGGTGGGTTAGGACATTTTGCATATTTATATGGTTTCCAGAGCAATAAACCGATCATTACATTTATTGCTACTGTTGCAATACTAATATTGGTATTTATCATTCAATTTGTGGGTGATTTCTTTACAAAACATACAGACAAGAGATAACAGGAGGAAAAACACAATGAAAAAATTACTTTATGTACTACTATTTGGACTACTTTCATTTGCCCTAGTTGCTTGTGGCGGAAATGACGATGCTGGTGATGGAGGAGACACTCAAGAAGCAGAAGGAAATAAAAAGCTTGTTGTAGGTGCGTCAGCTGTTCCACATGCAGAAGTCCTTGAACAAGCAAAACCTTTATTAAAAGATAAAGGAATTGACCTTGAAATAGAAGTTTTTACAGACTATATTTTACCGAACGTTGCATTGCATGAAAAAGAACTTGATGCAAACTACTTCCAAACACCAGGTTATTTAGACCTGCAACTAAAGGACAACCCTGACTTTGACTTTGTAAGTGTTGGAGAAATTCATAAAGAGCCTATTGGGATTTATTCTAAAGAATACAAAAGTTTAAAGGAGCTACCAGATGGTGCAAAAATTATTATGAGTAACTCTTTTAGTGACCATGGCCGTATTTTACCGATTTTTGAAAGAGAAGGTATTATCAAACTTAAAGAAGGGGTTGGCGATCAAGCAAGAGTTGAAGACATCGTCGAAAATCCAAAAAATCTAGATTTTTCTACATTAATTGAAGCAAAACTTCTTGCTACATCCTTTGAAAATGGTGAAGGAGATGCGGTTGTAATTAACACAAACTACGCTCTTGAAGGTGGAGTGAATATTGCAGAAGACGGTATTGCCTTTGAAGGTGATGATGTAGTACCTGCAAACCTCGTTGTTGTGAATAAGGGCGATGAAGATCGAGAAGAAATCAAAGCACTAGTAGAAGTGTTAAAATCTGAAGAAATTCAAAAGTTTATTGAAGAAAAATACGCTGGTGCTGTTACTGTAGTTGAATAATAACAAAAGAGGCTTGCCTATTGGTAAGCCTCTTTTCGATTTTTGAATATTCTCGAGGAAAACAAAGGAAATTGATTGAATTGTATCTCCTGTGTTCCTAGTGTTATCCATTTAGTCAAATAAGGATTGGGAGCTTTAAATACTCCGAAATCAAGCTGTTGAGGCAAAAGGATGATGGTGATAGCATTAAATATGTGCAAGTAAGCACGATAAAAAAGAAGGGATTGGTCCAATATCAATCAAATCCGTTTGAATTATACGGGCGAAATGGAAAAGGCAATGCATCAGGCACATGGGATTGGTTACAAAGATTACTGTCGAAAGTTCAAAGAGCGTATGCGGGTTGAGGTTAATCGAGAAAAGGACTATAAACAAGGTCTAATGATTATTGCTCAAATAGGCAAAGTGAACATCTAAATAGATATATTACGATTGCGAAACCCAGTGCCCACCACACTGGGTTTCTATATTATAGAATGAATTATCGGAATCTGTGAAAAATATACTGAGGATTTGAATACTTACCATTGGATAACATCTATTCTCCCTTACATATCCTTGTAATTTATGTTATCTTAATTGTTGGACAAGATTTAAATTTTTTCTTCTCATTTAATGCATAATACAACAAAACTTATATTAAAAAAATGTATCACGAGTGTGAATGTGTAAAGGTTGATATCACTTTGAATTTGATATAAGATTGTAATGAGAATAAAATGAGAATGAAGTTTTGACTTAATGTGTCAATACTATACAAAATATTTTCGTTTAATGGAGGTAGTAGTTATGGCAGGATCAACTTTAGTTATTAAGGATCTTCATGTCGAAATCGAAGGCAAGAAGATTTTAAAAGGGGTTAACCTTGAAATAAACGGTGGAGAAATTCACGCAATCATGGGACCAAATGGTACAGGTAAGTCAACTTTATCATCTGCAATCATGGGCCACCCTAAATATGAAGTAACAAGCGGAAGCATCACTCTTGATGGTGAAGATGTGTTAGAAATGGAAGTTGATGAGCGTGCACGCGCTGGACTTTTTTTAGCAATGCAATATCCAAGTGAAATCAATGGTGTAACAAACGCAGACTTCCTTCGTTCTGCAATTAATGCACGTCGTGAAGAAGGTGATGAAATTTCATTAATGAAATTCATCCGTACAATGGATAAAAACATGGAATATCTAGAAATGGATCCTGACATGGCTCAACGTTACCTTAACGAGGGCTTCTCAGGTGGGGAAAAGAAACGTAACGAAATCCTACAATTAATGATGTTAGAGCCTAAGATTGCAATCCTTGATGAGATTGACTCAGGACTTGATATCGATGCGTTGAAGGTTGTTTCTAAAGGAATTAATGAAATGCGCGGAGAAGAGTTTGGTTGCTTAATTATCACTCACTACCAACGCTTACTTAACTATATTACACCAGATAAAGTTCATGTAATGATGCAAGGACGTATTGTGAAATCAGGTGGACCAGAACTTGCACAACGTCTAGAAGCTGAAGGATATGATTGGATTAAGAAAGAATTAGGAATCGAAGATGAAACTGTAGGTCAAGAAGCGTAAGCGTAAGGAGGATTATTATGACAATCGATACGAAATTACCATTTGATAAAGATTATGTCAGAGGTTTTTCGTCTACTCTTGGTGAACCAAGCTGGTTACAGGAACTTCGCTTACAAGCTCTTGAAAAAGCAGAAGACCTTCCAATGCCAAGACCGGATAAAACAAAAATTGATAAATGGAACTTTACACAATTTGCAAATCATGTTGTGGAAAGTGCACCTTATAACTCAATTGACGAACTACCTGAAGAAATTAAATCATTAATTCATGTTGAAGAAGATAAGAATATATATATTCAACGTGACAACACTCCAGCCTTTATCTCACTTTCAGATGATTTAAAAGCAAGTGGTGTTATTTTTACTGATATTCATACAGCTGCTCGTGAACATAGTGACCTTCTTCAAAAGTATTTTATGAAAGAAGCCGTCAAGGTTGATGAACACCGTCTAACTGCACTGCATGCTGCATTGGTTAATGGTGGTGCATTTGTTTATGTTCCTAAGAATGTTGAAGTGTCCGTTCCACTTCAAACTGTATTTATTCAAGAGAATGGTGCATCCGCACTATTTAACCATGTAATCGTAGTTGCTGAAGATAATAGTTCAGTTACTTATGTTGAAAACTATATTTCTACAACAGATTCTGCAAATACAGTTGTAAATATTGTTTCAGAAGTTATAGCAGGCAGCAATGCTAAAGTTACTTACGGAGCTGTTGATGCTTTAGCTACAGGAAACACAACTTACGTAACTCGTCGTGGAGTAATCGGTCGTGACAGTAAAGTTGAATGGGCTCTCGGACTTATGAATGATGGTGATACCATTTCTGAAAATATCACTAACTTAGTTGGAGACGGCTCATATGCTGATACAAAGACCGTTGTTGTAGGTCGTGGCGAGCAAAAGCAGAACTTTACGACAAGAATTACTCACCATGGTAAGAATTCTGAAGGATATATTCTTAAACATGGTGTTATGAAGGATAGCGCAAGCTCTATCTTTAATGGTATTGGGCATATCGAACATGGCGCTTCTAAATCGAATGCTGAGCAAGAATCAAGAGTATTGATGCTTAGCGAAAAAGCACGTGGAGATGCAAATCCAATTTTACTTATTGATGAAGATGATGTAACAGCAGGTCACGCTGCATCTGTTGGTAGGGTTGACCCTGTTCAATTATATTACTTAATGAGCCGTGGTATTCCACAGATGGAAGCAGAGCGCCTAGTCATTCATGGTTTCCTTGCACCTGTTGTAAACCAACTTCCAATTGAAGGAGTTAAGAAACAACTTGTTGAGGTAATTGAAAGGAAAGTAAAATAATGAATATCCAAGATATTCGTTCCATGTTCCCAATCTTAGATCAAGAGGTAAATGGAAAACCGCTTGTCTATTTAGACAGCGCTGCTACATCTCAAAAACCTGTTACTGTAATCGAAACGCTGGATCGCTATTATCGAGAATACAACTCAAATGTTCACCGTGGTGTTCACACCCTAGGTACAAAAGCAACTGATGCTTATGAGAATGCACGTGAAAAAGTTAGAAAATTTATCAATGCATCTTCTATTCAAGAGGTTATTTTTACCCGGGGAACAACATCTGCAATCAATACAATTGCAGCAAGTTATGGACGCGATAATCTCGGTGAGGGCGATGAGATTGTCATTACCTATATGGAGCACCATGCCAATATTATTCCTTGGCAACAAATTGCTAAACGAACAGGTGCGAAGTTAAAGTATATTCCTCTACAAGAGGATGGTTCGATTGATCTCAAGGATGTTGAAGATATTGTTACGAGTCAGACAAAAATTGTTGCTGTGATGATGGTCTCTAACGTTCTTGGTGCAATAAATCCAATTAAAGAAATTGCAGAAATTGCACACCGAAATGGTGCTGTCATGGTTGTTGATGGAGCACAAGCTGCGCCACATCTAAAAATCGATGTAAAAGACCTCGATTGTGACTTCCTAGCTTTTTCAGGCCATAAAATGTGCGGACCTACTGGTATCGGTGTATTATATGGCAAAAAAGCATTGCTTGAAAAAATGGAGCCAGTTGAAACAGGTGGGGAAATGATCGATTTCGTTGACCTATACGAATCAACATGGAAAGAGCTCCCTTGGAAATTTGAAGCTGGAACTCCTATTATTGCAGGAGCAATTGGTTTAGGTGCTGCAATCGACTTTTTAGAAGATATTGGTTTAGACAATATTCTTGCGCATGAGCACAAGTTAGCATCACATGCTATCGAGCGATTGTCACAAGTAGAGGGTTTAACTATTTATGGCCCTAAGCATCGTGCGGGAGTAGTAACTTTCAATATTGAAGATGTCCACCCACACGATGTTGCAACTGTTCTAGATGCTGAAGGTATTGCTGTAAGAGCTGGACATCACTGTGCCCAACCACTTATGAAATGGTTAAAGGTATCAGCAACTGCCCGTGCAAGTTTTTACCTCTATAATACAGAAGAAGAAATTGATAAACTAGTTGAAGGACTCATAAAAACAAAGGAGTATTTCAGCAATGGATTCTAGAATAAACCTTGATACCTTGTACCGACAAGTAATAATGGATCATTATAAAAAGCCAAGAAATCGAGGAGTTATCCAAGATGGGGCATTAACAATTGATATGAATAACCCAACCTGTGGAGACCGAATTCATCTTACATTAAAAGTTGATGATGGAGTCGTTCAAGATGCTAAATTCGATGGAGAAGGTTGTTCCATTTCAATGTCATCCGCATCAATGATGACTCAAGCGATTAAAGGCAGAAAAATTGAAGATGCATTAAAAATGTCACAAATCTTCTCAGAAATGATGCTAGGAAAAGAATATGATGATAGCATTGATTTAGGAGACATTGAAGCACTTCAGGGCGTTTCAAAATTCCCAGCACGTATTAAATGTGCGACATTAGCTTGGAAGGCAATGGAAAAGGGATTTAAGAACGAACAAAATGAATCGTGATTGATTTCTCCTAACATTTTGTTATGAGGATTCCTCACATAGAATGGAGTGAAGTAGAATGGCAAAGAAAATGCCTGAAATTGGCGATTATAAATATGGCTTTGCAGATAAAGACGTTTCCATCTTCCGTTCAGAACGTGGTTTAACAAAGGAAATTGTTGAAGAAATCTCACGCATGAAAGAAGAGCCACAGTGGATGTTAGACTTCCGTCTTAAATCCTTAGAGCATTTTTACAAAATGCCTATGCCACAATGGGGTGGAGACCTTAATAGCTTAAACTTTGATGAGATTACGTATTACGTAAAACCATCTGAGAAATCCGAAAAGTCATGGGATGAAGTTCCTGAAGAAATTAAAGCAACTTTTGATAAGTTAGGTATTCCTGAAGCTGAACAAAAATATCTTGCTGGTGTTTCAGCTCAGTACGAATCAGAGGTTGTATACCATAATATGAAGGAAGACCTGGAAGAACTAGGAATTGTATTTAAGGATACAGATTCTGCTCTTAAAGAGAATGAAGATATTTTCCGTGAGCACTGGGCAAAGGTTATTCCTCCAACTGATAACAAGTTCGCGGCATTGAACTCAGCAGTTTGGTCTGGTGGATCATTTATCTACGTACCACCAGGTGTTAAGGTTGATACACCACTTCAAGCATATTTCCGTATCAACTCTGAAAACATGGGGCAATTCGAGCGTACATTAATTATTGTTGATGAGGGTGCAAGCGTACATTATGTTGAAGGATGTACTGCTCCTGTTTATACAACAAACTCACTACACAGTGCTGTTGTTGAAATCATCATTAAAAAAGATGCGTACTGCCGTTATACAACTATTCAAAACTGGGCTAACAACGTGTATAACCTAGTTACAAAACGTGCAGTTTGTGATGCGAATGCAACAATGGAATGGATCGATGGTAACATTGGTTCAAAATTAACAATGAAATATCCAGCTGTTATCCTTCGTGGTGAAGGAGCGCGTGGTATGACTCTTTCCATTGCAATTGCTGGTAAAGGTCAACACCAGGATGCGGGTGCGAAAATGACTCACCTTGCTCCAAATACGTCTTCTACTATCGTATCGAAGTCTATTGCTAAACACGGTGGTAAAGTAACATACCGTGGTATTGTACACTTCGGACGTAGAGCACATGGAGCACGTTCTAATATCGAATGTGATACGTTAATCATGGATAATCAATCGACATCTGATACAATTCCATATAATGAAATTTTAAATGACAATATTTCATTAGAGCATGAAGCTAAGGTATCTAAAGTATCTGAAGAACAACTATTCTATCTAATGAGCCGTGGTATTTCTGAGCAAGAAGCTACTGAAATGATCGTAATGGGCTTTATCGAACCATTTACTAAAGAGCTTCCAATGGAATATGCTGTTGAAATGAACCGATTAATCAAGTTCGAAATGGAAGGTTCTATCGGTTAATAAGAAAACTTGCAATAACTCGTTTGAGATACTCTCAAGCGAGTTATTTTTGTACATAATCGTAATAGGAGGTGACTCCATGATTTATATTGGTGTAACTGGCTGGGGTGACCACGATAGTCTATATACAGCAGGAACTACACCCAGTGATAAACTAAAAGAATATGCTGGTCACTTTCCAATTGTCGAGGTGGATGCGTCTTTCTATGCCATTCAGCCTAAACGTAATGTGGAAAAATGGCTGAGAGACACACCTGAATCTTTTCAATTCATTGTTAAAGCTTATCAGGGGATGACAGGTCATCAACGTGGAGAAATTCCATTTGAATCAAAGGAAGACATGTTTGATGCTTTTCGTTTGTCACTGGAACCTTATCAACAAGCAAATAAGCTTGCCATGGTTTTATTTCAATTTCCTCCATGGTATGATTGTAAACGAGAAAATGTAGACTACTTAAGGTGGTGCAAGCAACAGATGGGAGAAATTCCTGTAGCGCTTGAATTCCGCCATCAATCATGGTTTTCACCACAACTAAAAAAACAAACATTACAATTTATGGAACAGGAAGGCTGGATTCATAGTATTTGCGATGAGCCACAGGCAGGCCAAGGGTCAATTCCGACAGTCCTCCATCCAACCGATAAACTAAAAACGCTCGTACGTTTCCATGGCAGAAATGTTCATGGCTGGACAAAGCCAAAACAAGGCAATTGGCGTGATGTGCGTTATTTATATAAGTATAATAAAGAAGAGCTAGAAGAATGGATCCACCATGTGCAGAAACTTAATCAATCAAGTGAGACCATCTACGTATTGTTTAATAACAATTCAGGTGGGGATGCGGCAGACAATGCTAAACAATTTATTGATATGCTCGGAATCGAATATAGAGGTTTAGCGCCGAGGCAATTAGACTTTTTTAGCTAGTAAAAACTATACTAAATTTAAATTGAAATACAAAAGTGAAGTACCTAAAGAAGAAGTCCATAGCATTTTAAACAGGCAAAAAGGAGGTGTAGGGATTGATTGAAACCGTACATATTTATCATACAAACGATCTCCATAGCCATTTTGACCGATGGCCTAAAATCACAAAATATATCACAGAAATGAGAAAACTTCATCAGGCTAACAATGAGGAAATGCTCTTAATTGATATTGGTGACCATATTGATCGCTTTCATCCAATTTCAGAAGCATCCCATGGCAAATTGAATGTGCAGCTCTTAAACCAACTTCAATACGATTATGCTACTATCGGTAACAACGAAGGAATTACGATGTCTTATGAACATCTGGATTCTTTATATGAAGAGGCAGAATTTAAGGTCTTGCTTGCAAATCTATTCGACCGAAATGGGAAGTTACCTAACTGGGCAGATCCTTACCATATTCATGTCTTGCCAAGTGGATTTAGGATAGGAATCATCGGTTTAACGGTTCATTATATTGGGCTATATAAGCTGCTCGGCTGGAACGTCAAAGATCCTTTTGTTATCCTACAAGAAACAATCAATGAATTAAAAGACAAAACAGATATGATGCTTCTGATGTCCCATTTAGGAATCAATGAGGATGAGCAAATTGCAAGAGATTTCCCAGATGTTGATGTGCTACTTGGTGGGCACACACATCATCTTTTAGAAAATGGAAAGAGAATCAATAACACACTTCTATGCTGTGCGCAAAAATACGGGAATTATATTGGACATGTTACTCTTAAAATTGATACTGAGCACAAAAAGCTCATTGAAAGTGCTGCAAGTGTAATCCCTACGAAATCACTGTCAGAAAGTAAGGAAACAACTGAAATCCTTTCAGAGTACATGGCAAAAAGTATACACACCTTACAAAATGATGTTATTGCAGAAATTGACCAACCACTTCTAAGTGATTGGTTTGCGGAAAACTCATTTTCCAAGCTTTTAGCTGAGGTCCTTCGCGAATGGTGTGCAGGAGACATATCGATGGTGAACTCAGGGCTATTGCTTGACTCGCTTCCACCAGGAAAGGTAACAAGAGAAGACTTGCATCGAATTTGCCCACATCCTATTAATCCATGTAAGGTCTGGGTTAAGGGCGATGAACTGAAGGAAATTATTTTACAAGCAAACACAAAGGAAATGGAAAACCTCCATATTAAGGGTCTAGGATTCCGTGGAAAGGTAATGGGCAAAATGGTATATGACGGCGTAGAGCTTTACACTACAAAGCTTTCGGATGGATTAGATCACATTACCGATATTAAAATCAATGGGGAGGACCTCGATCCTGACAAAACGTATTCAATTGCTACCATTGATATGTTCACATTCGGTTCACTCTTTCCTGTCATACGGGATGCAAAGGATAAAAAATACTATATGCCAGAATTCTTACGAGATCTTTTAGCTGAAAAATTAAAAAACAATTAGCAAAACGTACTAAAGATACTTAGTCAAAAGGATTAGAGAAAGATAGGTCTATGACTAGTACTATTTCAAACACAAATCACTTTCCCGTTACATAAATTAGTTAGGGAAAGGAGTGTGCTAGGAATGGTCTCAATGACACCAATCGTAATTGATAATCATCAATTTACAGCCATTACCGTTAACCTGCCTAAGACAAATTTTATGGCAGTCACGAATGAAAATGGCTATATTATGTGCGGAGCTCTCGATGTTGCATTATTAAACGAAAAACTTAAAGAACGAGGCATTATTGCTGGTAGGGCAGTTGGTGTTCGTACAATCGAGCAATTACTGGAAGCCCCTCTTGAATCAATTACAATTGAAGCCGAAAACCGAGGCATTACAGTAGGCATGAAAGGCAGAGACGCCCTACTAAAAATGATCTAAAATTAACCTGAGAAGGTATACCATATAAAAGAACGTGGCATCACTTGAACATTGTCGAACAAAATAGTTATCGTACATCCCTCCTTACTTGCATACACATAGCTTGTAAGGGGGGATTTTCGTTTGGGAAAGTATAGAGCTCGTCTACAACCAAGAAGGAAAGGGCCCTTGCCTTTCCGTTACGTCTTCTTATTAACATTCGTATTTTTTATTCTCTCAACTGTTATCGGTTTATTCATTATTAACAAAGCGATAGAGCCCGCACTCATGGCATATGCTGAAAATGAAACGAAGAAGGTTGCTGCCACAGTTATTAAAAACGCTATTAACCAACAATTAAACGAGGAAGAATTGGTCCAAGAGGATTTAAGTATTGTGCAAACAGATGAAAATGGGAAAGTGATTAGTTACAATACTCAGGTCGTCAATAAAATGGCGACAAAGACACTCGGAAATATTGAGCGGTACTTAAAGTATGTAAATGAAGGTGAAATTAATAAACTTGAATATCCTGATTTAGAAATTGAAACGGATGATGCCAGTGGACAAACGGGCTTTGTTTTTAAAGTACCCCTTGGGGAAGCAACCAATAATGCCCTCTTAGGAAACTTAGGTCCACAAATACCAATTCGTTTTCATATGATTGGATTTGGAGAAACTACGCCACAAGGAAGAATTGATGAGTGGGGGATTAATAATGGGTGGTTTCAATATAATGTTCTTGCGACAGTGACGATGCAGGTTATTTTACCTTTCTCAACAGGAGAGGTTGAAATTGAAACAATTATCCCTGTAATCAATCAAAACATTTTACATGATGTTCCAGACTTCTATAATAATGGTGGGGATTCATCTCCTTCGATAGAGATACCGACAAATTAGTAAAAAATACTATACTAGAATAGTTGAATCTAAGTGAAAAATCAGATATACTAGCGATGGAATTAATAAAAATGAATACACCACCTTATCGGATCGATGAGGTAGAGGTGCAGAAAATAAGAGTAAACTATGTGAGGATGACAACGTAGATCATAGTTGAAAGGATTTTTTGCCGAAGCAAAAATAAACACGTCAATGTTATTTTTGTTGGGGTTGCCTTGAAAAAGGGTAACACTGTCATTATAGAAATGATCTATAATGGAGGGCTACTGATCGTGATGGAGGATAACATAACATTACAGAGAGTAATGATAGTTATTTTCTATCATACTCTCTTTTTGTCTTCTAAAGAGTATCTTCTTTCACCACGCCCTCCAAAATAACACTTGGAGGAATCACATATCATGTCTGGAACAATATATTCAATTATCCCACCGATCATTGCGCTTCTCATGGTTGTTTTAACAAGAAGGGTTTTACTATCACTTGGAGTCGGCATTGTTTCGGCTGCATTCATATTACATGGAAATGTACTAACGAATGAAGGAGTCGGAGCTTGGCTACAAGACGTTTTACTCACTATCTGGAATAGCATTAAAGGAGTCTTCGTTTCAGAAGGCGAACTTAATACATGGAATGTATATATCATATTGTTTTTATTCTTATTAGGAGTTATTACTGCCTTTATCTCCATCTCTGGCGGTAGCCGTGCTTTTGGTGAATGGGCGCAAACAAAAGTAAGAACGAGAACGGGTGCACAGCTTTTAGCAGCTGTTTTAGGTGTTATTATTTTTATTGATGATTATTTTAATGCCTTGGCTGTTGGACAAGTAAGTAGACCAATTACAGACCGAAATAAAGTTTCACGTGCAAAGCTAGCCTATATTATTGATTCAACATCCGCACCAATTTGTGTTGTCTCACCAATTTCTAGCTGGGGTGCTTATATTATTGCAATCTTGGCACCTATCTTAGTAACACATGGTGTATCGGAGTTTTCTCCGTTATCTGCATTTATTCGAATGATTCCGTTAAACCTTTATGTACTCGTTTCGATTTTAATGGTAATAGCTGTAGCCATTTTTAATATTAATTTTGGTAGTATGAAAACCCATGAAAATCGTGCATTAACAACAGGGGAAGTAACAGACCCTGAAAAACCGGTATTAGGGGAATTAAAACAGGAATTACCTCAAAGTGAGAAAGGTACTGTTGGTGATTTGGTTTGGCCGATTATTGCATTAGTCGTCGGTACGGTTGGTTCCTTATTATGGACAGGCTATAGAGCTTCTGAAGGTAATATAACCATTTTTACAATTTTTGAAAATACGGATGTAACAGGATCTCTATTATCTGGTGGAATCCTAGGTATTCTTGTAACACTTATTTTATTCTTTGTTCAGGTTTATGCAAAAAAAGCTTTAAACATTGGACTTCTTCCTAAGGGAATTGTTGAAGGGATAAAATCAATGCTCCCAGCTGTATACATTTTACTATTTGCTTGGGTAATTGTTGACTTGATTGGACAAATTGAAACAGGTAAATATCTAGCGAGCCTCGTAGAAAGGTCTAATTTAAATATTGCATTTTTACCGGTCATATTATTTGTTGTAGCCGGCTTTATGGCATTTGCGACAGGGACGTCTTGGGGAACTTTTGGAATGATGCTTCCGATTGCAGGAGACATTGTAGCGGCATCAGATATTAATTTACTACTTCCTGCCTTAGCTGCTGTCCTAGCGGGTTCCGTGTTTGGTGATCATTGTTCACCAATATCAGATACAACTATTCTGTCCTCCACTGGAGCTGGAAGCCATCATATTGATCATGTAATGACACAGTTACCATATGCCATCACTTCCGCCGTTATCGCTATAATCGGATATATAGTACTAGGTCTTACAGGCAATACCTTATTAGGAGTGCTTACTACTTTACTGTTATTTGTTATTTTTGTTTTCACTATGAAAAACAGACAAAACGCATAGAATTACTATTCAAATGGTAACAATCAAACTTAACTAGTATATAAGAGACAAAGGGAATTAGAACCTTTGTCTCTTTTTTTTTTAAAAGTATATTTCATTTTAAAATAACTTTTGACATAGAGATAAAGACTGGCTATACTAATAAATAGATTATAGAAAATAATCTGAAAATAGAAAAATTTCCAACTTCAGTCTAGTGCTAAAGGGCTAATACGGTAACGGGCTAAAGTGGAAAAGGGGAGGTTTGTTTTATGGATAATCGTCCACAGTGGGGGACGCGGGCAGGCTTCGTAATGGCTGCAATCGGTTCTGCGGTTGGTTTAGGTAATATATGGAGATTTCCATATGTTGCTTACGAAAATGGAGGAGGCGCATTCTTTCTACCATACCTATTTGCGATTTTAACAGCTGGTATACCAATCCTAATTCTCGAATTTACAATCGGACAAAAGTTTAGAGGATCAGCACCTTTGTCATTTTTCCGTTTAAATAAAAAGTTAGAATGGCTTGGGTGGTGGCAGGTATTAATTTCTTTCGTTATCGCCACCTATTATGCAGTTATTATCGCATGGGCAATTTCGTATACATTCTTTTCATTTAATAAAGCGTGGGGAGAAGATACAGGAGGATTCTTATTCTCTAAGTACTTACATTTAGCTGAAACTCCAGGAGAAGTTGGAGCGCCAGTACTTGGGGTTTTTGGGCCTTTAGTCGTTGTTTGGGCTATTACACTATTTATCCTATTTAAAGGCGTGAAAAAGGGGATTGAAAAAGCGAATAAGATTTTCATTCCTACACTATTAGTTATTTTTACGATTATCGTTATTCGTGCAGTAACACTTGAAGGAGCAAGCACGGGTCTAAATTCATTCTTCCAACCTAACTGGGATAAAATTATGTCTGGAGAGGTTTGGGTAGCGGCATACGGGCACATTTTCTTTAGTTTATCAATTGGTTTTGCAATTATGATTACTTATGCAAGTTATTTACCTAAAAAGTCCGATGTAGTAAACAATGCATTTATTACCGGTTTTGCAAACTCAGGTTTTGAACTATTAGCAGGTATCGGGGTATTCGCGGCATTAGGCTTTATGGCAGCACAAGCGAATGTACCTGTAGAAGAAGTAGCTAGTGCAGGTGTTGGTCTAGCATTTGCGGTCTTCCCGCAAATTATTAACCAAATGCCATTTGGCGAATTTTTCGGAGCGCTTTTCTTCTTGTCATTAGTATTTGCCGGATTAACGTCATTAATTTCGATTTGTGAAGTGTTCATTGCTGCAGTTCAAGACAAATTTAATCTTACACGTAACAAGGCAGTCATATATGGTGCAGGGTTAGCATCACTTATTTCAATCCTATATTCTACAAATGGAGGCTTATACTTCCTAGATGTAGTTGACTACTTCATTAACCAATTTGGTATTGCTGTTGCCGGTTTAGTTGAAGTAATACTTATTGCTTGGGTATTCAAGCAAATGAATCCATTACAAGCACATGCAAATGCGATTTCCGATATTCGTGCAGGTGGTTGGTGGAAGATTTGTTTAGGCGTAATTACACCAGTCGTTTTAGGATATATGATGTTTGACTTATTCAAGCAAAATATCCTTCAACAATTTGACAATGCAACTGGAAACTATGAAGGGTATGCAACTTCATTTATACTCTTCCCAGGTGTTTTCATTGCAGCAGGAGTCATTATATTAGGGATTGTGTTTTCACTTAAAAAGTGGGGAAGTGCAGCTTTAAATGACAACTACTCTTCTGGTAGTGACAAGGAGGTAGGACTATGACCGGTGGAGCAATTGCGATGATGATCATTGGGATGGTTATCTTATGGGGAGGATTAGTAGCAAGTATTGCACATGCTGCTAAAAAGGCTAAACAAGCGAAACAAGGTTAAAGAAATAATTATAAAAAGAGGGTCAAAATAGAACGGAGAAAGGCTGTGGTGAAAAATTTCCACAGCCTTTAATCATTTACGTTTTCTGGCTTGTCTTTCTGATCTTTCCCAAGCCCTTAGATGCGGATATGGATCAAAGGACCATTCTGTATACCCGTTGTCTTTGTACATTCCGTAGTGAAGATGTGGAGGGAACTTTCCGGCAGTTCCTGGTGGTCCATAGCCAGAACTTCCAACAGAGCCAATCACTGTACCAGGTTCAACAACTTGCCCGATTGCTATATCCTTCGCAAATCCATTTAAGTGAGCAAAGTAATGGTACGTATTATTAACATCGCGGATACCGATACGCCATCCACCAAAACGGTTCCAACCTTTCATTTCGATGACCCCATATGAGGTTGCCCTTACCGGTGTTCCGTAGCTTGCAAAGATGTCAGTGCCTTCATGCATTCTACGACCTCCCCAGCCACGCGCATCTCCCCAAGTATTTTTATAGCTGTGATTATAGCCAAGAGGAACCGGAAAGGCGTGTTTATCTAAATCAAGTGTGCCATATGTTGAATAGATTTTAGCAATTCCCGTAATCAGTGAAACCGATTTGTCCCGTTTGTAATAATCCCATAAACCGATTCTGATATTATCAGGATCAGTCCCGTACGCTAAAATTTGCTCTGAAATCGTAAGTAGGATATCCTCATCATTCGTTTGATCTGCAACTCCATCCCCGTTACCATCAAGACCTATTCCTCCAAAAAGTTGAATACTATAAGGGTTCGAATCATTTGGATTTGGGTTTAAAGCCCCCGCCCAAGTCTCTGGTTTAATATAAATTCCAATTAACCCGGTTTCTTTCGGAATATCTTTTCGGGAACGACGGATGCTTCTTTCATACTGGTCAATAGCCGCATAATAGTACCAAGGAATCTGTGTTACTGTTTCCATCTTTGTATAGAGGTTCATTCGTTCCTGAAAAACTTTTTGTTGATCCTCATTTGCACTTGCATCCAAAGGCATACACATTAAAAGTAAGCAAATAACAACAACTATACCAAGTTTTCTGTTCACGCACGCAAATCTCCTTTCACTAAAATAACACAAGGAAGTATTGTTTTAAAAAGGCATCTATAGGCATTTAATAAGTCGAATTTGTCTAATTTGAATTAAATAAAAATGTCTCTTCCTTGTTAGTTTGTTAAATCATCTCATTTTCATAATCACTAATTGTTGGAAGCTAAAAAATACAAATAAATCGAATACTTGGATTCTTAAAGTAGTTAGGAGTATAATAGGGATAGCCTTTGCAATGGAGTGATGAAGTATGTCAAAAAAACAAGAATATCTTCGAAAGCCGGAATGGCTAAAAATAAAACTGAATACGAATGAAAGCTACACTGGCTTAAAGAAAATGATGAGAGAGAAGCAATTACATACCGTTTGTGAGGAAGCTAAATGTCCTAATATTCACGAATGTTGGGCTGTAAGAAAAACAGCTACTTTTATGATTCTTGGGGACACTTGTACTCGCGCTTGCCGCTTTTGCGCGGTTAAGACAGGCCTTCCAAATGAATTGGATTGGGCAGAACCAGAGCGGGTAGCTGATTCTGTCGCAATGATGGGATTAAAGCATGTTGTTATTACAACAGTTGCTCGTGACGATTTGAAGGACGGTGGAGCTGCGGTATTTGCAGAAACAGTACGTGCAATTCGTAGAAAGAATCCATTTACCTCAATTGAAGTGCTACCATCAGATATGGGTGGAGTGCACGAAAATCTAAAAATCCTAATGGATGCAAAGCCCGACATTATGAACCATAATATTGAAACGGTTCGCCGTTTATCTGACCGTGTTCGTGCACGTGCAAAATATGAACGTTCACTTGAATTTTTACGTCGTGCAAAAGAAATGAATGCAGAAATTCCAACAAAATCAAGTATCATGATCGGCCTTGGCGAAACGAAGGAAGAAATCATTGAAACAATGGACGACCTTCGAGCAAACAATGTAGATATCATTACAATTGGTCAATATTTACAACCAACGAAAAAGCATTTGAAAGTTGAAAAATACTATCATCCAGATGAATTTGCAGAATTAAAAGAGATTGCATTAAGTAAAGGTTTCAGTCATTGTGAAGCCGGTCCTCTTGTACGTTCTTCTTACCATGCGGATGAGCAAGTAAATGCAGCAAAATCAAATCAACAAGTTAAACAAGCATAAAAAAAGGGGGAAATCCCCTTTTTTTAATGCGTTCCTTTTTGCAATAATTCTCTTCCATCATCTCTCTTTTGGTCCTCATTCCCTTTATTATCAGTTGTGCGATCTATTTCAGGATTGAATTCAATTCCACCTTTATTGTTGATACTAGGGTTACTAAGGAAGTCTTGGTTCTCTCTCGCCCTACGTTCATACTCAGGGTTGAGGCCACCTTCCATTTCCCCATTTTCATTTTCACCATCACTGACTTTATATCCTTGTGGCGATTTAATCATTTGTTGAATGGTAGATGTAATAATTTGATCGACATTTCGGCTGTCTGAATCAAGTCTTCCGAATCGCTCAATTTGATTCATCATGTCAGGGTTATCAGAAACGTATACATGGAAATACCTCGGAACAACTGACATTGCGGAACGTTTTACCTGGTCTGCTGTTAACATACGGTCTTTAGAATCCGTATCATATGCGACAAGGACCTCTTCATCAGTTACTAGCGTACCAACATCTTTGACGTTCGGAATAGTTGTACAGATTTTACTGATTAAATCTGCAACTTTTTCCCTGTTCATGGTTGGCAAATTACTGTATACATTTGCACCGCCAGGGACTGGATTTTTTTGGTGACGAACATAGCCAAAGTTCGTCATTTCTTTACCATTGTTTTTGACGCCATTCGCATTGTAAAGCTCATTTTGGTCAGTTCGATATATTGTATTTCCGCTTTCATGGTAGACTCCTGCATTATCGTCAGAAGTACCGCAACCTGTTAAAGCGGTTAAGGCAATTAAGCCTGAGATGATTGTGTATTTTTTCAATCTTGACACCCCCTCAGTTGTAGGGTGACCAATTCAACAAAAATTTCGCATAGTAATTGATGGATTGATTGGCTATAATGGATATATAGTGAACATCCTCTAGTATGGGGTACGAGGTGATTGAAGTGATTAGCATAGGTAATACTACATATGAGCTCATTGATGAGCTAAAAGATGGATTTAATGAAGAAGCTTTTCGTGCGAGATACAGCGATATCTTAGCGAAGTATGATTATATAGTTGGGGACTGGGGATATGAACAGCTTCGCTTAAAAGGTTTTTTTGATGATAAAAACCAAAAAGCGTCATTTGATACAAAAATAAGTACCCTTTCTGAGTATCTATACGAATATTGCAATTTCGGTTGTGCCTATTTTGTCTTAAAAAAGGTAAAAAAATAAAGTACAGGCTAATTTAGCTGCCTGTACTTTTATTATGGCTTGAACCTTCTTATTAGTCATAAGGCGGTTCGGCATTTTCATCCTTGTCATCATGTGTGGGATGAGCCCCAGGGAATTGTCTTGGAAGATCCTGGTGAAGTGATTTGAACTCATAGTTAAAGTTGCTATATGTTCGTTGTCCTTCTTTCCATGGTGTGCTTTTGTTCTCAACAGGCGTATCCTTACCACGCGGTGTGCCATATGGCCCTTCCGGATATTCCTCAAAGGTTAAGAAATTTCTCATCGTCTCCACATTTGAAAAGTCGGTATACTTTATTTCTTCTTTGTCTTTATCTTTTTCTGCCACCTGAAAAACACCTCACTTCTTACTTCTAGTGTTTTCGCAGCATTGCGTAATTATGTTAGACAATTTCATACAAAAAAGAACGCAATTCCTCTGCTTCCTCTTCAGATAGCTGATAAGCATGTTCAATATAGCCGGGCTCATCAAGGTCATCTCTACCGATAATAGCAAAACGATTGCTTAAAATATTTAAAACAATATGCTTGCCATAATAGCGGTCAGATTTGACAACAGCTAAGTCGTAGCGCTGGTGTTCCCCCATAAAACTTACAAATCGGGTTTGTGTGTCGATTGTATCATCATCATATAAGAAAAATCGTTCAGACATAATGGATTCTCTCCTTTTAAGAAACAGTCATTATCCTTATCATAACAAAGGTGTACGAATTAGAAAACGAATTTATAGATACGGTAGGTAAGAGGGAAACCATGAATCATTATTAACTTTATGGTAAGATAATGTGGTATATAAAAGATGGTGGGTAAAGATTATAAACTGAAGGTGATACTATGTATTTTGTTGACCGAGAAAAAATTGAAAAAACCCTTCTTTTTTACGAAGAAAATTTACAATTAATTGAAGCAAATTCAAATTGGACAAGCGTGGTTGAAAAGAAAGCGTTAGAGAGAATATCTCATCTTACAATTGAGGCAATTTTAGATGTCGGAAATTCGATGATTGATGGCTTTATTATGCGTGATCCAGGTAGCTATGAGGATATCATAGACATACTTGAAGATGAAAAAGTAGTGACAACTGAAGTAGCGAATGAACTTAAAGAAATTATCCGTTTTCGAAAAGTAATAGTTCAAGATTATCTTGAGATTAATCACGACGAATTAATTTCGAGCTTTCAAAAAAATAAAGAAAGTCTTGCTAGCTTTCCACAAGCGGTACGATCTTATCTTGAAAATGAATTAGGACCGGTTTCAGCATTTAAAAACTAAAAAAAGGTGATAGAAGTAGTGAAAACATACAAAGGATATTTATTTGACTTAGACGGTACCATGTATCGTGGAACAGAGCGTATTAATGAAGCGTGTGATTTTGTAAATAAACTAAATCAAAAGCAAATACCATATTTATTTGTTACGAATAATTCATCTAGAACACCTGAACAGGTGGCAGCCAAACTTCGTGACTTTGATATTGCGTGTTCAGAGGAGCAGGTTTTCACCACAAGTCAAGCTACGGCAAATTATATGTATGATATGAAACCGGGTGCAAGTGTATATGTAATTGGTGAAGATGGTATCTACCAAGCATTAGAGGAAAAAGGCTTTACATTTCAAGAGAAAAACCCTGATTTTGTGGTTTGTGGAATTGACCGTTCCCTTACATATGAAAAATTCGCCATTGCTTGTTTAGCCGTACGAAATGGTGCAACCTTTATTTCAACAAATGGTGATATTGCCATTCCAACTGAACGTGGGCTTCTTCCAGGGAATGGTTCATTAACTTCGGTAATCACTGTTTCAACAACAGTAAAACCCATTTTTATTGGGAAGCCTGAAAAAATCATCATGGAACAAGCGCAAAAGCAACTGGGGATTCCAAAAGAAGATACTATCATGATTGGTGATTACTATGATACCGATATTATGGCAGGTATGAATGCTGGTATCGATACATTGCTTGTCCACACCGGTGTTACTACCCCTGAACTATTAAAAGGATATGACCGACCTCCAACCTACGCAATCCATAGCTTAAAGGAATGGATGGATCAAATTTAAAAACGCTCAATTTGAGCGTTTTTTTACATGGCCAAAATTGTTTTCAAATTAAAAAGACCGAGGTAGTTGGAGTAACGTGTTCCGTTATTAGCTGCAAACTGTTCTACCTAATTAATGCTGAGGTTGAGGTATTTTCGGACATGAGATGGCGAATTCATGTGGACTGTGTCCGAAGTTTGAGTACCTTCGGACAAGGGAAGGCAAAATAATCGAAGTTGTGTCTGAAGTTCAGGCATCTTCAGACAAGGGAGTTCAGATCCTTCTAGTCTGTGTCTGAAGTTTATGTACCTTCGGACAAGGATAGGCAAAATTACTGCAGTGATGTCCGAAGTTCAGTCATCTTCAGACAAGGGAAACCAGATTCATCGAGTCTGTGTCCGAAGTTTGAGTACCTTCGGACAAGGATAGGCAAAATTACTGCAGTGATGTCCGAATTTCAGTCATCTTCAGACAAGGGAGTTCAGATCCTTAGTCAAGTCCTTAATATTGTGTAAAAGTGTCAACAATGATTTTCAACTTATTTATAAATTTGTATAGCGAGTTAGAA
>NZ_JBPFDQ010000072.1:0-27906 GCF_059415045.1 Ferdinandcohnia sp. SAFN-114
TCCTCTTCATAAGGGTTATGAAGGGGAAAGTGAGCAAAGAAAATGGTGGAAATCCTCTTCATGAGGAGTATGAAGGGAATAGTAAGCAAAGAAAACGGTGGAAATCCTCATCATGAGGGTTATGAAGGGGAAAGTGAGCAAAGAAAATAGTGGAAATCCTCTTCATAAGGGTTATGAAGGGGAAAGTGAGCAAAGAAAATGGTGGAAATCCTCTTCATAAGGGTTTTGAAGGGAATAGTGAGCAAAGCAACCTATCGAAATCCACTTCATGAGAGATGAAGGACCGAACCAATAAGAAAGAACCTCAAAGAAAAATCCTTCATCAAGCAGATGAAAGCCCGCCCGCAGCGCAACCCCCAACGAAAAGTCCTTCATCGAGCTAATAGTCTAACCCCAATCGAAGATCCATCATCAACTCAACACCAATAATAAATATTACCATCCGATCCGTACATAACCACCTCCGCACCTATCTCACTTAACAACCAATTTTTTATTTCTTTTTTGCTGATTTTGTTGAAATACGGTAAACTTATAATGATGTACTAAGGTCCTTAGGAGTTGTCCTAAGGCTTTTTTTACTACTTGTGTTTTATAGTTTCTTTCGACTTAATAGGAGTGACTTTGATGGCTTTGCAGGACGAATTTCACTTTATTGATCAAATTAAACCAAAACGTGTTGCCCAATCCGGACTAATTGCAGGTATAGGTGACGATGCTGCGCTGTTTCGTCCAACACAAGATATGGAACAAGTCATTTGCATGGATACGATGGTAGAGGGTGTTCATTTTACTTCTCAAACAATGGACCCATTTCAAGTGGGTTATAAGGCATTGGCTGTTAATATTAGTGATATTGCAGCGATGGGTGGAATTCCAACCTACTATTTAGTGTCGATTGCAATTCCAAAAGAATGGAATGAAACAGATTTGTTATCGATTTATGAAGGTATGGCAATGCTAGCAGATAGGTACAAAATGGATTTAATCGGTGGCGATACGGTTTCGATTGCTGAGACGTTGGTTATTACGGTGACTGTTCTAGGTGAGGTTGAGAAAGATACTCATTTATTACGAAGCCATGCACAGCCAGGAGATATTGTTTTTGTCACAGGATCGGTAGGGGATTCTGCTGCTGGTTTAAATTTATTATTACATAATGGTAAGGACCATTCTTTTACTGAGCCAGAGAAAACTCTTATCCACAAACATCAGTATCCGAAACCGAGAGTGGAAATGGGGAGATTACTATCAACTTTCCAAAGAGTTTCTTTGAACGATATTAGTGATGGTCTAGCAAGTGAAACAAATGAGATTGCAAAAGCGAGTGGTGTCACTTTAACAATAGATTTTGATAAAATTCCATTCAGTGAAGCCATATTAGATCAATATAAAGACCGTGCACTTGAGTTTGCGTTATATGGTGGAGAGGACTTTGAATTGATCGGCACTATGGCTGCATCGGATTGGGCTATACTAGAGAAAAAAGCAAAAAAACATGGTTATGTCCTTTCAAAAATTGGGACTGTCTCGGAAGGTAGTCCTGCTGTATTTTTGAATCGAGGCAAGGAACTTCAAAAGCTTGAGATGAAAGGGTATAATCACTTTAACTCTATTCAGCAGAATCCCAACTCAGAGAAGTAGTATGTAAAAAGTGTACGATTTTAGGTAGGGATTTAACTCAGCTGAATAAAGTTATGGCCTCCGGCGGATGCCACGATTTTTCAAAGGAAATTTTTTGAGCTTGCTCAAAAAAAATCGGGCGCAAATACGCCAAGGCGCATTTGATGAAATAAGGTGGAACATATGGATAAATTTGAGTTTATTACAAATACACCCGATGAAACGGGGAGTTTTTCATATCGTTTGGCCGAAAAGCTTGGGCCAGGTGATGTGATAACTCTTGAGGGTGATTTAGGGGCAGGAAAAACTACGTTTACTAAGGGCCTTGCAAAAGGAGTTGGCGTGACAAGAACGGTGAACAGTCCAACATTTACGATAATCAAGGAATACCAAGGGAGAATCCCGTTGTATCATATGGATGTATATCGTTTGGAACACAGTGATGAGGACCTGGGATTTGATGAGTATTTTGAAGGTGAGGGTGTGACTGTTGTTGAATGGGCTCATCTGATTGAAGACCGATTACCTAAGGATCGACTCACTATTAGGATTGAACACCAAGGGGATACGAGACGTAAGATTACGGTGATACCAATAGGGGAAAGGTATCAACATTTATGTGAGGAGTTATTTAGCGAATGAAAGTGTTAGCTATAGATACATCCAATTATGTATTGGGAGTTGCGATTGTGGATCAGGAAAAGGTGATTGGTGAGGTGATTACAAATCTGCCAAAAAACCATTCTGTCCGCGTGATGCCTACAATTGAACAGTTAATGGAGGAATGTGGGATTAAGCCAAAGGAGCTTGATAGAATCGTTGTCGCGATGGGCCCTGGTTCTTATACGGGTGTCAGAATCGGTGTAACGATTGCGAAAACACTGGCATGGTCATTGCAAATACCTTTAGTGGGAGTTTCAAGTCTAGAAGTCTTGGCGGCCAATGGTCGGCATTTTAATGGATCCATTTCGCCAATATTTGATGCAAGACGTGGCCAAGTTTATACAGGGCTTTATAGATATGAAGAAAAAAGGCTAACCTGCGTTGAAGAAGATAAAATTATTTTATTAGCAGATTGGCTAGAAGAACTTAGAAAGAGGGAAACACCGGTTCTTTTCATCGGTAATGATCTAGTTATCCACAAAGAACAGATAGAAACAGATTTAGAGCAATTCGCATATGTTGCACCATATACAGATTGGAATCCGAGACCAAGTGAGTTGGCCATATTAGGGATGGAGAAAGCGCCTGTAGATGTTCATACATTTGTGCCAAATTATATACGTTTGGCAGAGGCGGAGGCGAATTGGTTAGGGAAGAGGCAGGGGTAAGAATGGAAGAGATCATTAATCAACAAATTTTGTTTCGTTTCATGACAATAGAAGATATTGATGGTGTGATGAAGGTTGAGAAATCAGCATTTACAGTACCTTGGAAGAGGGAAGCCTTCTATAATGAGCTTGTTCATAATCAGTTTGCCAAATATATTGTCATGACTGATAACGATCAAGTGATTGGATATTGTGGAATGTGGCTTATTTTGGATGAGGCTCATATAACTAATATCGCAGTTCTTCCAGAATACAGAGGGAAAAAGCTTGGGGAAGCCTTACTTATGCAGGCAAAGCTTTTAGCGATGCAGCACCAGGCTGCTACAATGACGCTTGAGGTCAGAGTATCTAATCATGTTGCCCAAAACCTTTATAAAAAATTAGGGTTTAAGCCTGGTGGGATCCGAAAAAATTACTATACTGATAATAACGAAGACGCGCTAGTTATGTGGGTGAATTTAAATGAGTGATAACCAAATAATCATGGGAATTGAAACAAGCTGTGATGAGACGGCTGTTTCAATCGTACAAAATGGACGAGAAATATTATCAAATGTTGTAGCATCTCAAATCGAAAGTCATAAACGCTTTGGCGGAGTCGTTCCAGAAATCGCCTCAAGGCATCATGTTGAAGCTATTACACTGGTAATTGAAGAAGCTTTAAAACAGGCAGATAAGAGTTTTGAGGATATTGATGGTATTGCAGTGACGGAGGGCCCTGGTTTAGTAGGAGCATTGTTAATAGGTGTTAATGCTGCTAAAGCAGTAGCATTTGCCCATGATATTCCGCTATTAGGAGTCCACCATATTGCAGGTCATATTTATGCAAATCGATTGGTTGAGGAGCTGGAGTTTCCATTATTGGCATTGGTTGTTTCAGGGGGCCATACAGAGCTTGTCTACATGGAGGAGCATGCATCTTTTAAAGTGATTGGGGAAACAAGGGATGATGCTGCTGGTGAGGCATATGACAAGGTGGCTAGAACTCTTAACCTTCCATATCCAGGTGGTCCACACATTGATCGACTTGCACATGAGGGAACAGCAACGATTGATTTACCGAGAGCTTGGCTAGAAGAGGATTCTTACGATTTTAGTTTTAGTGGATTAAAATCTGCTGTTATTAATACCCTTCATAATGCTGAACAACGAGGAGAAACCATTGATCCGAAGAATCTAGCAGCAAGCTTTCAGGAAAGTGTGATCGATGTCTTAGTGACTAAAACAGTGAAGGCAGCTAAAGAATTTAAGGTAAAACAAGTATTACTAGCTGGTGGGGTTGCCGCAAATAAAGGGCTTCGTGCAGCTTTAGAGCATGCATTTTCTGATATGCCAGAGGTTAAACTCATTATTCCTCCACTTTCATTATGTACAGATAACGCTGCAATGATTGCTGCAGTTGGTAGTGTGTTGTACGAAAAAGGAAAGCGTTCGTCTTACGCATTGAATGCTAATCCTGGGTTAGACATTGAAAGATAGTCAAAAAGTCCTCTTTTATTAAAGAGGGCTTTTTTGTTGATAAATAATCCACATAATCACAGGTTTTGTGGAAAACTTATAAAAAGTACCGAAATAACTAATATGTATTTGTGGACATTTTTTGTGGATAAGTCTGTTGATAAGTGTGGATTATGTGGATAACGTGGATAAGATAGTGTATAACTATATTTTTTTGTGTAAATAATCAAAAAAATTCCCCATTCTAAAAATTAGAGATGGGGATATCTTTATTTTGTTGATAGGTGTAAAGTTCTAGGATGTTAGTTATCCACTGATTTCGTGGAGAGATTCCCATTCTTCCATAAGCGCTTCAAGTTTTGCTGAGGATTTTTCGTTTTCTTCATTAATTCGTTGAACTTCCTCATGATTTTGATAGACTTCTGGATCACAGAGAAGCTGTTCATTTTCTTCGATTTTTTCTTCGATTGTTGAAATTTCCAACTCGATTTCTTCGATTCTGCGTTTTCTTTGACGCTCAAGCTTCTTTAATTGTTTTTCTTGTTCATAGGATGTCTTTTCTTGGACCACTTCACGTTTGGTGTTCTTTGACTCTTGGGCTTCTAGCCTTGCGAGTTCCTCCATTTCAAACTTCTTTTCAAGGTGGTAGTCATAATCACCTAAGTATTCTGTAAGTCCTTCATTAGATAACTCAAACACTTTTGTTGCAATGCGGTTAATAAAATATCGGTCATGGGAAACAAAAAGGATTGTACCGGGATAATCAATTAGAGCATTTTCAAGTACTTCCTTACTATCAAGGTCTAAGTGGTTGGTAGGCTCGTCAAGAATGAGAAAATTAGATTTCTCCATCATTAGCTTCGAAAGGGCAAGTCTTGCTTTCTCGCCACCACTTAAGGTTGAAACGGTTTTTAACACATCATCCCCTGAGAAGAGAAAGTTTCCAAGAACCGTACGGATTTCTTTTTCAGTTTTAAGAGGGTATTCGTCCCATAATTCATTTAAAACTCGCTTGTTCGAGTTGAGGTCCGCTTGTTGTTGATCATAGTAACCGATGGTCACATGTGAACCAAAGCGAAATGTTCCCTCTACGTTGTCGAGTTTTTCAATAATTGCTTTTAGTAAGGTTGATTTTCCGATTCCGTTTGGACCCACTAAAGCGATGCTATCTTCACGGTAAATATTGAAATTAATATTTTTGATAATCGGTTTGCCTTTTTCGTACGAAACGGTGATATCTTTTGCACTTAGTACGTCATTTCCACTTTGCCTCTCGATTTCAAATCGGAAGGAAGCTGACTTTTCATCACCTAACGGCCTGTCCATTAGCTCCATTCTTTCAAGTTGCTTTCGTCTACTTTGGGCACGCTTGGTGGTTGAAGCTCGAACTAGGTTTTTTGCGATGAAATCCTTTAGCTTTTCCACTTCTTCTTGTTGTTTTTCATATTTTTTCAACTCAAGTTCGTAGTTTTCAGCCTTGAGTTTTAAATAGTTGCTATAGTTCCCGACATATCTGGTGCTTGTGTGTCTTGAAATTTCATAAACTTGGTTGACCACTTTATCAAGGAAGTATCGGTCATGGGATACGATTAATAGTGCTCCAGGATATCCTTGTAGATATTGTTCTAGCCACGTAAGTGTGTTGATATCAAGGTGGTTAGTAGGCTCGTCCAAGATTAACAGATCAGGCTTGGTTAGTAATAGTTTACAAAGGGCAAGGCGTGTCTTCTGACCGCCGCTTAAGCTGGATATTTTGGTTTGGTAGTCTTCTTCTGTAAAATTAAAACCATGTAGAATGGATCGAATATCAGCTTCGTATTGATAGCCTCCCTTTTCCTTAAAATCAACCTGTAGCTGATCATATTCTTCAAGTAATTTTTGGTAATCATCCGGATTTTCAAAGAGGGATGGGTCTCCCATTTTAACCTCTAAGTCTCTAAGGTCTTTTTCAAGCTTTTGTAAGGAGGCAAAAACAGTTAGCATTTCCTCCCAGATGGTCAAACTCGATTCAAGTCCTGTATTCTGAGCGAGGTAATCAATGGTAACACTTTTCGGTTTGATAATTTCACCGCCATCATGAGACATATGGCCAGCAATAATTTTTAAAAGTGTTGATTTTCCAGCACCGTTTCGTCCAACGATGGCAATACGGTCACGAGTTTGTACTTCTAACTTTATATTCGATAATATAAGATCAGCAGCAAAATACTTTTTGAGCTGATTTACTTGTAGTAAAATCATGTTATTTCACCTCTTGTTTCTATCATCAGTGTATCTTATATTGTTTAATTAGAGCAACTGCAATGATATTGTTCACAGATGTATCAAAGACAGATGTGTTAAAATAGTGTATAGTTTATGGGAGGGTTTGTTTATGTCATCATTTACCCATTTTAATGAGCAAGGTCGTGCCAAGATGGTCGACATTACGGAAAAAGCAGATACTGTCCGTACAGCAATTGCAAAATCAAGTATTACTGTAAATAAAATCATTTATGAGCAAATAATAAATAATGAGGTTAGTAAGGGTGATGTCCTTGCTGTTTCTCAGGTTGCCGGGATTATGGCAGCCAAAAAGACGTCAGAGTTAATTCCGATGTGTCATCCATTGGCATTAAAGGGCGTTGATATACGTTTTAGCTGGACAATCCAAGATGAATATATTTTAAATATCACGGTTTCAGTTAAAACAAAGGGTAGTACAGGTGTCGAAATGGAAGCACTTACTGCTGCATCTGTTTGTGCGCTAACTGTCTATGATATGTGTAAAGCGGTTGATAAAGGAATGGTCATTGGACCAACTTATTTGGCTGAAAAAACAGGTGGAAAGAACGGAGATTTTATAAGGGAGCTATAGTTAGTTCCAAGTTAGTGGAGGAATTAAGGTGAATCTTGAACAATCAAAAATACCACAAGCAACTGCCAAAAGGCTGCCACTTTACTATCGATTTTTGAAAAATTTGCATGCCTCAGGAAAACAGAGGGTTTCATCTGCAGAACTAAGTGATGCGGTTAAGGTTGATTCCGCAACAATTAGGAGAGATTTTTCTTATTTCGGAGCATTGGGAAAAAAAGGGTATGGTTATAATGTCAATTATTTATTATCCTTTTTTAGTAAGACCTTAGATCAAGACGAGTTAACGAAGGTTACTCTAATCGGTGTAGGGAATTTAGGTACAGCATTTTTACATTATAATTTTTCAAAAAATAATAATACAAAAATTGAGCTTGCGTTTGATGTGGATTATAATAAGGTAGGTAGTAGTATTGGTGGAGTAAAGGTACACCATCTTGATGACCTGGAAAAAGAATTGCCTGATGATGTAACGGTGGCTATTCTAACGGTGCCGGTTGGGGCAGCTCAGTCGATTACAGACCGCTTGGTTAATAAAGGGATCAAGGGTATTCTTAATTTTACCCCAGCACGAATCAATGTGCCTGAACATATTCGGGTTCACCATATTGATTTGGCCATAGAACTACAAGCCCTTGTATATTTCTTAAAGCATTATTCAAATGATTCAAATGATTCAAGTGAAGAATAATAATAGATCTTATAATTGTAGGGAGGTGACTTACAGTGGGAAGTCTTGGATTTGGTAGTATTTTATTGATTGTATTTGCAGCGTTATTAATCTTTGGACCGAAGAAGTTGCCTCAACTAGGAAAAGCAGCGGGTAATACATTGCGTGAGTTTAAAAACGCAACAAAAGGTTTAGCAGACGATGACGATGATGATGTTAAGAAGAATGAAACTCAAGATGTGAAGTAATGATAGGATGAGTCACATGAATGAAAAAGAAATGTCCGTCTATGATCATATTGGAGAGTTACGAAAACGACTGATCTACGTAGTCGTTTTCTTCTTCATTGTTGCATTAGGAAGCTTTTTTCTCGCAGAGCCAGTTATTCTCTATTTGCAAAATGCAGAGGAAGCAAAAGAGCTGACAATGAATGCTTTTCGTATGACAGATCCAATTAAAATCTATATGCAATTTGCTTTTATCATTGCCCTTGTTATCTCATCTCCTTTTCTCCTTTATCAGCTTTGGGCCTTCATCAGTCCTGGCTTATATGAAAAGGAAAGAAAGGTAACCTTGAGTTATATTCCGCTTTCGGTAATCCTTTTTCTAATAGGAGTTTCTTTCTCCTACTTTATTTTGTTCCCGTTTGTAGTGAACTTTATGACAAGGTTAGCGGAACGCCTTGATATAAATCAGGTGATTGGAATTAACGAATATTTTCAATTCCTGTTGCAATTGACTTTACCGTTTGGCTTTTTGTTTCAACTGCCGGTTATTGTGATGTTTTTAACAAGATTGGGAATAGTAACACCGATGTTTCTATCTAAAATACGAAAGTTCGCGTATTTTATTCTATTAGTCATCGGAGGTTTAATCACACCTCCTGAAATAATCTCGCATTTAATGGTTACAGTACCGTTATTCGGATTATATGAAATCAGTATTCTTGTATCAAAAAGTGCCTACAGGAAGGCACTAAAAGCAGAAATGGAAGCGGCAAATTCGATAGAGTAGGGAAATCTATAAAAAAAATAACCTCCGTTGTGAGGTTATTTTTTTGTTTTTGAGATCTTTTTTATTTTACTGTGAAGGACAAACATTCGGATAGCCACACCAAAGTCGAATGTTGCGACAAGTGCTAGAAGGATGGTAGAGAAGTTCCAAACGGTCTCTGTTGCACTATTAATCGCAATATAGGTAAACAGAATCCCCATTAGCGTGTAAATGATGCCCATTACAAAAGGTGAAGTTCTTCGCATAAATTAAAAGCCTCCAATAAATGTCTGTTGCAGCTTCTCGGCTTGCTTCATGATCCTTTCTATATCATCTGCAAAAATCGTTTGAACCACTACAACAAAAGTATTCATTGCAACATGTGCAAAGATTGGAACGATAATCCGTTTTGTCCGTACATAAAGGAAGGCAAAGGTAAAGCCCATCGCTGTATAAATCAGAATATGCGTAAAGTCCATATGCACTACTGCAAAGATTAACGAACTAATCAGGGCAGAAATGAAAAAGTTAAATTTTTTATATAAGGAACCAAAAATAATTTGGCGAAAGATAATTTCCTCAAGGATTGGCCCAATAATGGAAACTACGATTATAAGCAGTGGTAGGGATTTTACCAAGGCCATAATTTCTTGGGTGTTCTCAGAACCAGCCTCAATACCAAGCAAATGAATCTCAATATTAGCTGCAATAACCTGAGCAGTCATTGCCATGAATATACCTGCTATTGCCCATCCAATCGCTTCTCCTTTTGAAGAACGATGAAGATTTTGATGTCTTTCATTAATATCTTGTCTTAATAAAAATAAAACAATCGGAAGTGCCGCCACAAAACTAATAACAGTCCAAAGGGCAATAATCGTATTCGGGTCAACATCATCTCCGATTCCTAAAAGCAATAGAAGCGGGATACCTAAAATTCCAGAGAACTGCATGATAATGTAAGTGAAAATGACATACCAATAACGAGCTTTCATGAAAATCTCCTTTAGTAGTTGGAATAAATATCAAGTTTTTATACTTTTGTCCACTTTTTGTATTGTATCATATATTCGCTTATATCCATTAGTATTATGCAAATTCAAATTTTCATTGAAGAAAGTAATTTGTTGGTTTATTTTTCCTGCCTATAACATAGGATAGATAGGTGGGCCAAGTTTCGCATGATAAAATTGAACTTTTTTGTAAATTTCTATCTCAAATGACTTGCAAAATAAGTAGAGATTATTTAATATAATAATTGTGTTAGCACTCAGGTGAGTTGAGTGCTAATAAGAAGACGAAACTAATTATCTATATTATTTGAGGAGGTTGTTTCACTTGTTAAAGCCATTAGGTGATCGCGTTGTTATTGAACTAGTTGAATCAGAGGAAAAAACTGCAAGCGGAATCGTATTACCAGATTCTGCAAAGGAAAAGCCTCAAGAAGGTAAAGTAGTTGCTGTAGGTACAGGTCGTGTATTAGACAGCGGTGAAAGAGTAGCTTTAGAGGTTGCGGTTGGTGATCGCATTATCTTCTCAAAATATGCTGGTACTGAAGTGAAATATGAAGGTACTGAATACTTAGTATTACGCGAAAGCGACATTTTAGCTGTAATCGGTTAATAGAAAAACAGCATTTTATATCATAGATTCTTAATTTTTTGAGGAGGGCTTAAGAATGGCAAAAGAAATTAAATTTAGTGAAGACGCTCGTCGCGCTATGCTTCGTGGTGTTGATGCTTTAGCAAACGCTGTAAAAGTAACATTAGGACCAAAAGGACGTAACGTTGTTCTTGAGAAAAAATTCGGTTCACCTCTTATCACAAATGACGGTGTAACAATCGCTAAAGAAATCGAATTAGAAGATGCATTCGAAAACATGGGTGCAAAACTAGTTGCTGAAGTTGCTAGTAAAACAAACGATGTAGCTGGTGACGGTACTACTACTGCAACAGTTCTTGCTCAAGCAATGATTCGTGAAGGCTTAAAGAACGTTACTGCTGGTGCAAACCCAATGGTAGTTCGTAGAGGCATTGAAAAAGCTGTAACAACAGCTGTTGAAGAATTAAAAGCTATTTCTAAACCAATTGAAGGTAAAGAGTCTATCGCACAAGTTGCTGCTATTTCTTCAGATGACAAAGAAGTTGGTCAATTAATCGCTGAAGCAATGGAGCGAGTTGGTAACGACGGTGTTATCACAATTGAAGAATCTAAAGGTTTCTCTACTGAACTAGAAGTAGTAGAAGGTATGCAATTTGACCGTGGATATGCTTCTCCATATATGGTAACTGATTCTGATAAAATGGAAGCAGTTCTTGAAAACCCATATGTGTTAATTACTGACAAAAAGATTTCAAGCATTCAAGAAATCCTACCAGTATTAGAGCAAGTAGTTCAACAAGGTAAGCCATTATTACTAATCGCTGAAGATGTTGAAGGTGAAGCACTTGCAACTCTAGTTGTGAACAAGCTTCGTGGTACATTCAATGCAGTAGCTGTTAAGGCTCCTGGATTTGGTGACCGTCGTAAAGCAATGCTAGAAGATATTGCTATCCTAACTGGTGGTCAAGTAATCACTGAAGATTTAGGTTTAGACCTTAAATCTGCTGACATCACTCAATTAGGTCGCGCTTCTAAGATTGTAGTAACAAAAGAAAATACGACTATCGTTGAAGGTGCTGGTGAATCTGACAAGATCGCAGCTCGCGTTAACAATATCCGTGTTCAAATGGAAGAAACTACTTCTGAATTTGACAAAGAAAAATTACAAGAGCGCCTAGCTAAATTAGCTGGTGGAGTTGCAGTTATCAAAGTTGGTGCTGCTACTGAAACTGAACTAAAAGAACGCAAACTTCGTATTGAAGATGCTCTTAACGCAACTCGCGCAGCAGTTGAAGAAGGTATCGTTTCTGGTGGTGGTACTGCACTTGTGAATGTATACAATAAAGTAGCTGCTATCGAATTAGCTGGAGACGAAGCAACTGGTGTGAACATCGTACTTCGTGCTCTAGAAGAGCCAGTTCGTCAAATCGCTCACAACGCTGGTCTTGAAGGATCTGTAGTTGTTGAACGCTTGAAAAACGAAGAAATTGGTATTGGCTTCAACGCAGCAACTGGCGAGTGGGTAAACATGATCGACGCTGGTATCGTTGACCCAACTAAAGTTACTCGTTCTGCACTACAAAACGCAGCATCTGTATCAGCTATGTTCTTAACAACTGAAGCAGTAATTGCTGACCTACCAGAAAAAGATGCTCCTGCAATGCCTGACATGGGCGGCATGGGTGGAATGGGCGGCATGATGTAATCATGTCCTCCAGCCCTTGATATATAAGGGTTTTTGAGCAAGATGAGAGTGGAATGCTAACATTTTGCTAACATTGAGGCGAAATAATAGAGGCTTCTCATGAGTTCGTTGGAACTTGTGGGGGGCTTCTTTTTCATTTCTTCGGTTATATTACATAAACGTATAGGCAAAAAACGAATTCCTTGTATGGAATTCGTTTTTTATGAGGCCCTTTTGGAAAACTGGACCATGCCAGTGAGGCAAACTTTTTTCTTCACCTAAATAGTCCTTTGAGAGTTTATTTGTTAAAAGTAATTTCTCTTTATAAAAAGTTATACTAAAACTAAATTGCAATATAGCAGAGGAATTGCTAATTACAAAAAACATTTGACACATGCTTTTTTATGTTATATTATTATCTCGAATTCAAGATAATTAAATCTGAGATATTATCTTTTAGGAGGTGTTAGTGTGGCAAGAAAATGCACAAACCAACCATTTTTGATTTTAATGCAAACGTCAAGAGCACTCCAGGAGAGAATTAGAGACGATATGATGAAAAATAACTTAAGCATAACTGAGTTTTCAGTTCTAGAAGTTCTTTTTCACAAAGGTAAACAAACAATTCAACAGATTGGTAAGAGTGTCCTGATAACAAGTGGTTCAATGACATATGTAATAGATAGGTTAGAACAAAAAGGTTTTTTAAAGCGAAGTGCTTGTCCGGATGATCGACGTGCTATACATGTAACGTTGACTGATGCTGGATTTGAAATAATGAATAAAATAATGCCTGAACATGAGGATTTTGTAGATCGGGTTTTTGATTCACTAACCTCTAATGAGGTAGATACTCTGGTAGATTTTTTAAAAAGAGTAAAAGAAAAGGTAGAAAATTAGTTCAAAGTAGTAAGGATATATTTTTTTGTCATATGTCTTGGGATAAAGATACTTTAATTGAAGATTATATATAAATTGAATGGTTTTATTTTATTAGTAAAACATGATAGTAAATTAGTCAAAAAAAAGTAGGAGTGGTAAAAAGTGAGTAAAAAGACAAAGGGGATTCACCACATTACAGCAATAGTTGGTCATCCACAAGAAAATATAGATTTCTACGCAGGAGTTTTAGGGTTACGTTTAGTAAAGCAAACAGTAAATTTCGATGATCCAGGTACGTATCACCTTTATTTTGGAAATGAAGGTGGAAAACCAGGGACAATCATTACGTTCTTCCCTTGGGCAGACGCTTATCAAGGAAAAATTGGGGACGGTCAAGTAGGTGTAACTTCTTATGTTGTTCCTAAAGGAGCATTGGATTTTTGGGAATCGAGGTTAGAAAAGTTTGATATTCCTTACACTAAAATCACACGATTTGGAGAAATATATTTGGAGTTTGATGATCCACATGGACTTCACCTAGAAATCGTTGAGAGAGAAGAAGGCGAAATCAATACTTGGACGTTCGGAGATGTAAGACCTGATGTTGCAATAAAAGGTTTTGGCGGCGCTACTTTATTTTCAGCAAAGCCAGATAAAACAGCTGAAACACTCGAAAAAGTAATGGGTCTTGAAAAAGTAGATGAAGAAGGAGATTTTGTTCGTTATCGTTCTTCTGCAGATATTGGAAATATCATCGACCTTAAAGTTGTTTCAACTGGCAGAGGCCAAATGGGTGTTGGAACAGTTCACCATATCGCATGGAGAGCTAGTGATGACAAAGACCAATTAGATTGGCAAAAATATGTTGCCCAAAATGGCTACGGTGTAACTCCAGTACAAGACAGAAATTATTTCAATGCCATTTATTTTAGAGAACATGGAGAAATCCTATTCGAAATTGCAACAGATCCTCCTGGATTCGCACATGATGAATCACACGAAACAATGGGAGAACAATTAATGTTACCTGCACAATATGAGCAATATAGAGAGCAGCTCGAACACAGTTTAATTCCTATTAAGGTGAGAAAACTAGATTAATTTGAAAAGGAATGAATCCCATGCTTTCAATTGACCCTACTTCCATATCAGAAAGAGAAAATTATAAGTTTCTAATAGGAAGTATTATTCCGAGGCCTATTGCATTTGTTACAACTCTATCTGAAGAGGGAGTCTTAAATGGTGCACCTTTTAGTTATTTTAATATTGTCTCCTCAAATCCTCCGATGATTTCATTGTCAATACAACGTACAGAGGGCAGACAGAAGGATACTGCTAGAAACATTGCATCGTTAAAGGAATTTGTAGTCCATATTGTGGATGAACAAAATGTTGAAAAAATCAATAAAACAGCTGCAAGTTTACCACCAAATCATAGTGAGATTGAATTAGCGGGATTAACATCGATTGAAAGTGTAAAGGTCTCTGTTCCTGGAGTGAAAGAAGCAAAGGTTCGATTGGAGTGCGTATTGGAACAATCTTTAGAACTGGGTGGGGTTAATTCTCCAGGTTGTGATTTTATCATAGGAAGAGTTGTTCAATATCATATTGAAGATGATATCTACTCAAAAGGGAGAATTGATCCTCGAGGGTTAGCTGCCGTGAGCCGGTTGGCTGGTGCCAACTATGCAAAAATCGGAGATCTATTTGAGATAGAACGACCTAAGTAAAGTCTAGAGGACAGGTAAGTTTAAAACCATCGATTCTAAAAACGGGGACGAGGGACCTGTCCCTCTGTCCCTATTGAATGGAGGGAATGAGATGCAAAGAACAGCGGGCATTCATCATATAACAGCAATGGTTAACGATCCACAGAGAAATATTGATTTTTATGCAGGTGTACTTGGGCTAAGGCTTGTTAAAAAAACAATTAATTTTGATCGCCCAGAGGTTTATCATCTGTATTTTGGAAATGAAACGGGAGAACCAGGAACTGTTATTACCTTTTTTCCATGGCCTAAACAGCTAAAAGGTCGCATTGGCATGGGGCAAGTAGGGGTTACAAGCTATTCTATTCCTCCTGGCTCGTTACAATTTTGGGAAGAACGTTTGCGTAAGTTCGGTGTTGAAGTTAAGTCTTCTATTCGCTTTGGAGAAAGTTATGTAACATTTAATGATCCAGATGGGCTTGAACTTGAACTAGTAGAGAGAAGAGAAGGACAAATCAATAATTGGAGTTCTGGCGGGGTTAAACCTAAGGATGCAATTAAAGGATTTGCTGGTGCAACTTTAATCTCCGCACAACCCAATAAGACTGCAGATGTACTTGAGAATGTATTAGGTCTCACATGCATTGGTGACGAAGAAGGTTTTCTTCGATTTAAGTCTGATGCATCGATTGGAAATGTCATAGATATTAAGTTAACTCCATCAGTTAGAGGTCTAATGGGAGCAGGAACTGTTCATCATATCGCATGGAGAGCAAAGGATGAAGAAGAACTTTTCAGATGGAGAAATCTTCTTCAAGAGAAAGGGTATCACCCAACTGAAGTACGGGACCGAAACTACTTTAAAGCTGTGTACTTTCATGAAGAGGGAGGAATCCTTTTCGAAATAGCGACCGACCCACCAGGTTTTTCAGTAGATGAGCCAACTAATGAGCTAGGTAAAAAGCTCATGCTTCCTACATGGTTAGAGTCAAAACGAAAAGAATTAGAAGAAAGCTTACCTTCTGTTGAGGTTCGCGTATTGGAAGGAGATAAATAATGAAGCACATATTTAATAAGGGTACAAATCCAGAAAAACCTACTTTATTAATGCTTCACGGTACAGGAGGAAATGAATTAGATTTGTTACCTCTTGCAGGAAGGATTGATGATGAGGCATCTCTATTAAGTGTTCGTGGAAATGTTTTAGAAAATGGCATGCCACGTTTCTTCAGAAGATTGGCTGAAGGAGTTTTTGATATAGAAGACCTTATATTCAGAACAAAAGAATTAAATGAGTTTCTTGATGAAGCAGCTGACAAATATGAATTTAATCGCAATAATATTCTTGCAATTGGATATTCAAATGGAGCAAATATAGCAGCTAGTCTTTTATTTCATTACCAAGATGCAATAAAAGGGGCAATTCTTCATCATCCAATGGTTCCTCGTAAAGGAATTGAACTTCCTGATTTAACAGGGAAGTCCGTATTTATTGCTGCTGGAACGAATGATCCAATTTGCTCTCCTATGGAATCTACTGAGCTACAGTCTTTATTAGAAAAGGCAAATGCGAATGTAGAAATTCATTGGGAAAATAGAGGTCATCAGTTGACAGTAACAGAAGTAGAAGCTGCTGCACAGTGGTATAAAAAATTATAATCTAAAAAATATTTTATAGGAGAAGAGAAAATGACACAAAAAAACGAAGTTGGAGCACTAATTTTACGACTTACACTGGGAATACTATTTTTTATACATGGATTAGTAAAATTCCAAGGAGGAATTGAGAATACTGTCGGATGGTTTGAGAGTATTAATATACCTGGATTTATGGCATATGTAGTTGCTTTAATCGAACTAGTTGGAGGTATAGCACTAATTATTGGATTTGCTACTAGACTGGTATCTATTTTAATTGCTCTAATAATGGTTGGAGCAATCATTACGGCTAAACTTCCTGTTGGTTTATTAGGAAATGGTCAAATGGCAGGATATGAATTAGATTTAGCCTTTCTAGCAATAGCTATTTATCTAGCGATTAATGGTAGTAAGTTACTATCACTAAATCGCGTACTGTTTAATCAAAATTCAAATGAACTAAAAAGTGCCGCCTAATAAGGAATGTAAATTTTAGAGAGTGGAATAATAGGAGGTGTATTAAATGGGTTTTTTATCAAAAATATTTGGTAAATCCTCAGAAAAGGAGATAGTGAATATGTCGAATGTTAAATTAGCAGTTATTTTTTACAGCATGGGTGGTACAAACTATCAATTAGCAAAATGGGCTGAAGAAGGTGCAAAAGAAGCTGGAGCAGAAGTCAAAGTTTTAAAAGTACAAGAATTAGCTCCTGAATCCGTAATCGAGGGAAATGAAGTATGGAAAGGAACTGTTGAAGCAACGAAAGACGTTCCAGTGGCAACATCGGCTGATCTAGAATGGGCAGATGCTATTATATTCAGTGTACCGACACGATTTGGTAACATGCCATCACAAATGAAACAATTCCTTGATACCCAAGGTGGACTTTGGGCTACTGGAAAAACGGTTAATAAAGTTGTAAGTGCAATGACTTCTGCACAAAATCCACACGGTGGACAAGAGGCAACACTTCTTTCGTTATACACAAGCATGATGCACTGGGGTGCTATTATTGCAACACCTGGTTATACCGATCCTGTTATATTCGGAGCAGGCGGAAATCCATACGGAACAAGTGTTACTGTGGGTCAGGATGGAAAGATGATTGAGGATGTACAGGCAGCTGTAAAACACCAGGCAAAACGTACTGTTAATGTTGCTGAATGGGTTAAAAAAGGAAATCAATAATGTAATCCTAGGAGCTAATCAGGTATAGCTGGTTAGCTCTTTTTTAATCATTTTAGAAAGGAAAAAACATCTTTTGTGAGTAGGGGGGACCAGAATGAGGAATCCGTATACAAGAATGGCGATCGGCTTATATACAAATTACTTCAATTTAAAAATGATTAATATTCTTTTTTCCTCAGGTATGAGCTTTCTTACTGAGCTTTTTCACCATTTTTGCAAAAATGATGGTTATTCTTGAAGGCATTGAGACAAAAGAGGATTTGGAAATTGCACAAGTCTATTTTGAAAAGTTCATTAGATATGACTATAAGATTTTTTATGTAGAAATCACTGCAATCCCTATAGTATATAATGGTGAGCCGGTAGTAGTTCAGCCACTGATTCGAGAATGGTTTTATTTAGAGAGAAAAAGACTAAGTAATGCTAACATAAGATAATAAGGATAAACGTAGGCTTCTCTATGTAAACTAGACTTTGTGAGAGGCCTTTTTTCTTTTGATAAAGTTACTAGGTGATGCATTGGCGTAATAATGGTGGAATAAACTAGTCCATATAATTATTTTGCTAACTTATCCCATAGTTCATAAAAATAGTAGATTTCTTCTATAATTGCTTTGTCATCTTTCACTTTTATGCCACCTTTTATTCGTGAAAGGGTCTCATTTATCTGGAATATATATTCCTTTTCTACGCTAAATTGAATTCTCCGGACAATCTTTTTCCATGCAGTTTCAGCATAATTGATCTTATTATTGGCTTTATCCCAATTCTTTTCTTTTACGTCAGCTTCGATTTGCTGTATGGTTTCATATAATCGGTCATCTTCTCCTAAAGGTTTTTTTAATAACGAGCCACTATTCATAATCAAAATAAAAAGTACTAATGTTAGAAGAGGGATAAGAAATAATAAAAACTTTTTCAATGTCTTCACCTCAACTATTTTAAAATGGTCCCTCATAGTCACCAATATCTGATTTTTTACTAACATGGTCTTCGTATACATCAATATATAATTTATCATTGGGTAAAATTAAAGCATAAAATACTTGTTGAACATCATCTATACCTTTTGACCGTAATTGTTGCAATAACCAATTTCGATCTTTTTTTCTCTGCAATAAATTTTGATCAATAACTATCCCATCCTGTATGACCTCGGTGGATAGACCGCTTGGAGAAACGGGAATGTTTAGATCCTTTGGAGTTACGGGAAGATAATCGGATTTTTGTAGAACCGACAGTTTTCCATTTATTTCGAATATCGCTAAATCAACCTGTGTAATATCAAAAACTCCTCGATCACGAAGGAGCATTGTTAACTCGCTAATTTTAATTCGCATTTTCACTAAATTTTTTTCTAAAATCTTTCCATCCTCGATTACTACAGTTGGCTCTCCATCAAGAACCCTTCCTATGTAGCGATTTTTTACAGTTATAAATTGTAATAGAAAAGTAAATAGGGCAAAACCGGCTAAACCGACCCAGTGTGCCCAAGCCTTTGAAGATAAGTCAGTGGCTAATGAGGCTGCAATGGAACCGATTGTAATTCCGTTTACATAATCAAAAAAGGTCAATTGTCCTACTTCTTGTTTCCCGAGAATTCGAGTGAAAATTAAGAGAGTAAAAAAAGAAATAATAACTCTTACAAAGACAACAAGAGCTTCATCAAACATATATATCCTCCTCTAAAAGTACCTCCCTTATAATATTTCCAAAACTAGGAGATTTAGCATAATTGAAGAGTGTCAGTAAATCGTGCCCATGATAAATGACTCTTGTTACATTATGTAAATTATAATAATGTAAAAATGCCATCAGTGTGCTAATTTTATATTTGCTTTGGATATGCAGAGGCTTACAATAGATTGATTTATTAGGAATGGTGAAGAAAAATGCTATATATGTGGCATATCGAGAAAATAATTATAGATACGTTATTAGAACTCAATCTAAAAATAAATGTTGAATCTAGCGATAATCTCAAAGTTCCGATGAGTTATAATGTAACAACAAATACGATAAAGTTTAATTACTTACAAATTAACGGATATAAATCTAAAATTAATTTTAAAGTAAAAGAAACAGATGTTAATTTCGTAAAGCTTATTCTATATCGTCAGCTTGGTTATTACTTAGAATTTAGAAAAAATACACGAGTTTTAAAGACTCTTATTTATGGAGAGGAAAAAGAGAAGGAACAGCTTTTAGCAGAAATCGAAGAGAATGCCTGGGATTATGGGAGGTCACTGGTACCTGAATATCTATCAAAAGCATATGATCAAGTACGTGAGTTAGATAAATTACTTTTAAAAGATTGAAGGATTCTAAGAATTCTCTATGAATAGTTCTTTTTTCTTTCGTATCGCTGGGCGATATAACACTTGCAAATATACTTGAAAACCTTCATATTAATAGAAAGGAGGTGCGATATGAGACGCGATATACAACCTAATGAACAAGCTTACTCTTCCAAGGAAGTGGCGGAAAAGGTGGGGATAGCAACACCTACTGTCCGAAAGTATGGTCAAATCTTAGAACAGAATGGATATGAGTTTTTAAAAGATGGCGATCGGCGTATATTTGTTCAATCTGACATAGAAGTGCTTATAGCGCTACGCGATACGGACAAGTCTCTAGACGATACAGCTAAAGACCTTGTGGAACAACAAAAAGCGAGATTAGTAGAATCCAATGAAACAAATATTGCGATAACCAATACATATGAAAATCTACCTCAAGATCCTAATCAATTAAAAGAGGTGTTAATGTTTTTAGCAAATGAACTTGCGGCCACTCGAGAAATGAATGTTCAACTGACTAATGAAATGGTAGAGCTTAAAACAAAGGTATCTCGACTTCAGCAAGATCATCATATTATAAGTTCTACGATTGGAAATTCAGCGCAAAAAACGAATGCTAAAATTGAAAAATTAACTGAACAACAAAAGAACCATTATGAAACATTGCTGGAACAAGAAAAACAAAAATCTGACCTTTTACAAAAAGAAATACAGAGTATGCGGGACGAACAGAAAAGAGAATGGAATTCACAAAGTGAATTTAATAAACGCTTGGAAGAAGCAATACATAAACCAAAAGAAAAATGGGGAGGAATCTTCTCGATATTTCGAAAATGAGTCCTCTTGAATAGCGTAATCTAGAAAGGGTTGAAGGACTCTTTTTTTTTGTATCGCTGGGCGATATATCTTACGATTGGTTCCCTGATGTATGTTGTGAAATCCATCCAATAAGCGATACGTTCAGTTTCAAAAAAATTGCAGTTCCAGCAAATCATTAATAGTATTTAATGGGCAAGTCGCAGTCCGCTATTCTTTGATTCATATCGCCAGGCGTTATATGAGATTACAAGAGAAGATAAATTGGAAAAAACACCCCTAGTAGTTAGCACTATATTTCAAAATCCAACAAATTCCCGGGAAATATCTACAAATTATGAGCATATCATTGACAAATTAAGATAAATAACAACATAGAGGTGACAACATGAAAGGCCGAACACATTTAGCAATAGGGTTAGGAATAGGAGCGGTGGCGTCAGTAAACCAACCGCTTGAAATGATGCCTGTCATTTTAGTTGCATCAGGTGTAGCTTCCCTTGCTCCTGATCTAGATGGAAATAATCTATTAAATAAACGTGTAACTAAGACGGCTAAACTAATTAAGAAGAGTGGCGTATTTGTCGGCGGAATATTAATGGTCCTGGCTTTAGTTACATATTTCTTAGACGTCAATTACTTGTCCTTCATAAATGATAAATGGTTTAGTCAACAAAACAGTCCTTTACTTTTTGGATGGGGAGCGGTAATTTTAGGACTTTCCTTTAAAGGTCAAGAAACATTGAAAAATATTCTAATGAGCATTTTAAGTTTGATCTTATTGTACTATGCAGCTACGAACGAATTGTGGTGGTTGATTATGTTTGCCTTATATATAGGGGGTGCGGGGTGGTTCGCACATCGAGGGCCAACACATACGATATGGGCATTGATTTATTGGTGGTATATGTCGCATCTATTGGAAGTTAACACGAAGGTAGACGATTTGGCTCTAATTTCAACGATTGCTTATCTTTCACATATCTTAGGAGATATGCTAACAAAAAAAGGGGTTAAATTTCTCTATCCGGTAATTAATAAAGTATTCCGATTCCGGTTCTAATAGTTGGACTAAGTAAGTAATTTATATTTTTTAACTAAGTAAGCCAAAAACATGAAATAAAATATGGGATTAGGTATACTAGAAGTATAAGTAATTCTAATATTTCTTAGACTGTTTTTTCTATAAAAACTAATGTCTAAGATTTAAAGCTTAACAGAAAGGTGGAAATGAAAATGAGTATGCTAGTAGCAGAAAAAAGGAAAGAAACTAAAAAAACAATCTTGAAAAAATTGAGGAGTGAAGGGAAAATCCCTGCAGTTGTATATGGTAGGTCCATACATACAGAGTCAATCTTGATTAATAACTCTGATTTAAGGAATGTAATCAAGGAAGTTGGTAGAAATGGTATTTTCTCTTTAAATGTTGATGGTAATTCAAAAAACGTTATTTTAAGAGATTACCAAAATAACCCTGTGACTAAGGAAATTATTCACGTAGATTTGCTTCAAGTAGATCAGAATACAGAAATTGATACAAGAGTAAGTGTAATCCTAAAAGGAATTTCTAATGGCGAGAAAGTCGGTGGAGTTGCTAAACAATTTGTTCATGAATTAGATATAACTGCTAAGGTGAATGATCTCCCTGATTTTATTGAAATTGACATTACTGAATTTGAAATCGGACACTCTGTTCGCGTAGCAGATATTAGAAAAGAGTACAGTAACTGTACAATCAAACATGAAGATGATGAAACGATTTTGTCAATCGACTATGTAAAAGCACAAGCCAATGAAGAGGAAGAAAGTGAAGTTGAAGTTTCGGGCGTCTAATCCTGCGATCTAACCTGGTAAGTTGAAAATAGGAATATAAGACAACCCAAAACTGCGTTTATAAGTGTAAAATAAATAGAATATAGATAGCAATACTTTTTTTAAAAAAATTTTAGTGAGTCTATAGTAGAAGCATTTATTTCTTCACTATAGGCTTTTTTTGTTAAGGGAATTATTTTCGTTTATCTGTTCGGATGAAGCTGAATCTAAAAAAATAATCAATAATTCGGGTAAAACGCAATTCCCTTTATCCTTTATTTTTTAACACTTCTTGCAACATCATTTCCAAACGATCTAATCGGTCGATAATCGGTTGAAGGGCTTCCTCGAGTTGCGACCGCAATCGATCTGCTTTTTCATTTTCCATGCTTTATTTCCTCCGTTTTATCATTTTGTTAAGGACCTCTTTCATATAGGATGTGTTACAATGTGGATATATAATCACTCTTTTGTTCTAAGAAATTATAGTGATATGAGGGCGAGGGATTAGGTGAAATGCAATTAGTTTTTACATATGTAGTGACCCTTATTGCGATAGGGATCTCAGTGTTTATTTCGCTTTTTTTCAAAGCTGAACTAGAGCGAATGTTTCGCGAAAAAACGAGCGTGATTGCGTTCCATATATGTAATGTGCTTATTGTGTTAATGGTGTCGTTTGCTTTTCATATCGTATTTACAATTTATATATTTGAGAATGAAATAAACTTGCTGCTACAAATGCTTATTAACTTGTTTATCATCCTGCCGATTTATGTTGTCGGGAATATCATATTTGAAAAAAATAAATTTAGGTTTCGAAAATACAGACCTGTTGAAGATGGAAAAGTGCTCGTAATCAATGAAAAGTACTTGCAGAAGAAAAAAAGGTAAATTGAATAGTAGGAAAGACTACAACCAGGCTCTCGAAGAACGAGACCTGGTTTTCTTTGTCTTATCGTCATGTGAAGAGAGAAGTTAGGTCGTATCGAGTTATACTTCCCAAATACGGTACGAAGGCACTATAAGGATACTACATATAGTATATTTTGATAAAAAAACTGAAAATTTCAGCACATCCGGAGGATATTAGAGGATTTGGGAGTATCTTGGAAGGATAAACCACTATTCCCCCTCAAATTTTTCGAAAGAACGAAATATGCTAGTTTATCATGAGATATGCTAGATTATCAGGTTTGTCCGAAATTTATTATTCCTCTATACTTTTAATGTAGCCCTAAAAAGTTATCGCTGTTAAACAAATAGTGCATATTCCCTCTAAGAACAATAGTTCAAAAGATATATCCTCAAACGTCCTGAAAAATGTAGCCTTTACAAATCCTCTGCATTTTTCGCCTGGCTGAATAATGAATTATACCTATCTATTATTCTAATCAACCATAAAATTCAATAGGGAAGTTTTTTATAAACATAAGGAGGAATTTGTTATCGCTTGAAAATGAATATGTATTCATTTTGGGGTTATTCTTGATATAAACTCAGTAAGTTTATAGGTTTACTTACAAATTAAAAAAGGGGAGAAAATTATTTATGAAACGAAAGTTATTTACATTACTAACCGTTTTATTACTAGCCTTAGTAGGTTGTAGTAGTGAAGGCTCTTCAGGAGATGGAGAACCAGAAAAGTTAGACAAAATTGTGTTAGCTGATGCTGGTTGGGATAGTATTCGCTTCCATAACAGCATAGCGCAAAGAATCCTTGAAGAAGGATACGGTTATGACACAGAGGTGACTGTGGGTTCAACACCTGCAACATTAGAAGGTCTACGTCAAGGTGACATTAATGTCTATATGGAAGTATGGACGGATAATGTCAAAGAGCTTTATAAAGAAATGACAGATGCTGGAGATATTGAAGAAGTATCTACAAACTTTAATGATAATAGCCAAGGGCTGTATGTTCCGACTTATGTCATTGAAGGGGACGAAGAAAGAGGAATTGAGCCGTTAGCTCCAGATTTAAAAACGGTTGAAGATTTGAAAAAATACCCTGAGGTTTTCCCAGACCCTGAGGATTCAAGCAAAGGACGAATTGTAGGGGCTCCTACTGGTTGGGCAGTTAACGAAACAATGACAGCAAAATACGAAACCTATGGATTAGATGAAACATTTAGTTATATTAGTCCTGGTTCAGATTCAAGTGCAGTTGCAACGCTTGTTGATGCTTATGAGAAAGGTGAAGGTTGGGTTGGATACTATTGGTCTCCAACATGGGTAACAGCAAAATATGATCTAACTCTTTTAGAAGAACCAGAATATAACGAAGAACAATGGAACAAAGATTTTGGTACTGCATTCCCACCGAACGATGTTGTTGTAGCAGTTCATAAGGACATGCCTGAACAAGCACCAGAGGTTGTGGAGTTCCTAAAAAATTATGAAACGAGTAACGACTTAACTGAAGAAGCACTTAACTATATGAATGAGAATGATGCTTCCGCCGAAGAGGCTGCTGATTGGTGGATGAAGCAGCACGAAGACATCTGGACTTCTTGGGTTCCGGAAGATATTGCAGAAAAAGTAAAAAGTTCATTAGAATAATATATTTGTAGTAGTTGGTGCTGCCAACTACTACATTTTTCAAAGATTTTTGTCGAAAAAAAGTGAGGTGAATGGTTACATCAAGTAACCTGTTTATGGGTAGTTTTCCAGATATACGATGGGATTTTCTAGGTAAATACGTTGAAAAATTTATAAAGTGGATAGATACAACATTCGAAGGTTTTTTTGATTTCATACATCTTATCTCCTCTCAAACAATCAATGGAATTGATAGTTTTCTTAGCTTCATTCCGTGGTGGCTCTTCTTAATCATTATTTTCCTTTTAGGATGGCGCTTTAAATCTGCTCTTTCCGGTGTTTTATATGCATTCTTTATCTTCTTAATAGGAACATTTGGACTTTGGGATGTATTGATGATTACGATTGCCATCGTCTTAACCTCCGTAGTCATTTCGTTGATTATCGGGATTCCAGTTGGGGTATGGATGGCGTTTAGTAAAAAGTTCTCCATCATCATGAGACCAATCCTTGATGCCATGCAAACCATGCCAAGTTTTGTTTATTTGATTCCGGCCATTTTCTTCTTCAGTCTAGGAAATGTTTCGGCTGTATTTGCTACGTTAATTTATGCATTGCCACCAGTTATTCGATTAACTGAGCTCGCAATACGGAATGTTGATGAAGACGTCATTGAATCTGCTCAATCATTTGGTTCTTCGAGATGGCAAATGCTCACAAAGGTCCAATTACCACAGGCACTTCCAACGATTATGGCAGGGGTAAACCAAACAACGATGATGGCACTTGCAATGGTTGTTATTGCGTCAATGGTAGGTGCAAAGGGATTAGGTGAACAGGTTCTAATTGCGATTAACCGTATTGATATGGCACTCGGATTTGAAGCAGGAATTAGTATTGTGTTTCTAGCTATCATTATTGACCGCGTAACATCAGGAGTAGCGAATTCCTTCCAGAAACACAGGGGGTCTTAACTATGGAAACAAAAATTAAAATAGAAAACGTCTCAAAAATATTTGGATCGAAACCAAAATCTATCATTCCGATGGTGGAAAAAGGAATGAGTAAAAAAGAAATATTAGAAAAAACAAATCATACCGTTGGTGTTTATAACGCATCAATGGAGATCAAAAAAGGTGAAATTTTTGTCATTATGGGGCTTTCCGGTAGTGGTAAGTCTACCTTAATTCGCTGCTTTAACCTTTTAAATAAACCAACCTCTGGGTCTATCTATGTAGATGGCGAAGATGTTGTTCGCTACAATTCATCCCAATTGAAAAAATTCAGGCAGGAAAAAATTGCAATGGTATTCCAGCACTTCGGCTTATTCAGCCACCGAACAGTCTTAGCAAATGTTGAATATGGCCTTGAAATTAAAAATATCTCAAAAGAAGAACGTAGAGACATTGCCTTGAAGAATATTGAAAGTGTAGGGTTAAAAGGATATGAAGATAAATATCCAGGTGAACTCTCTGGTGGGATGCAGCAGCGTGTTGGATTGGCGCGTGCGTTAGCGAATGATCCGGATATTCTATTAATGGATGAGCCTTTCAGTGCTCTTGATCCACTCATCCGTAGAGAAATGCAACTCGAACTTTTAGAACTTCAGGACAAGCTTCAAAAGACAATCATCTTTATTACACATGATATCAATGAAGCTTTTAAACTTGGAGATCGAGTAGCTGTTATGAAGGATGGTGTCGTTGAGCAAATTGGTACACCAGAGGAAATCATTGAGACACCCGCGAATGACTATATCACTGAATTTATAAAGGATATTGATCGCTCAAAAGTATTACAAGCTGAGCATGTCATGATTAAGTCAAGTGCAATGGTTTCTTTAAAAGATGGGTTACAGGTTGCTGTAAAAGAAATGCAGAAGAATGGTATATCTAGTGTATTCGTTGTAAACAAGCATCGACAACTACAAGGAATAGTGACGATTGACGATTGCATTGAAGGCATAAAGGAAAAGAAGACACTGACCGATGTGCTTCGAGATGATATCTTTAAAGTATCGAAGGATGAATATATCCAAGATATTATTCCGAAGGCATTGGAGACAAAGTTCCCTCTAGCTGTAGTAGACGAGGATTCTCGACTATTAGGGATTATCCTTCGGGTTCATGTTTTATCAAGTTTAGTCTAATAGATAACTAACTTACTATGACTCAGATTATTTTATGAATCTGAGTCATTTTTTTTTTTAGTAACCTCTAATTATAAAGGGAATTGTTGGTTCCCCATAGAAATCATAATATGGTCGATAGTATAATGGTTACATATATTGTAAGAAGATGCTAGGTAAATAGGGGGACGGAAAATGGCGCAGCTTGATATATTACATCCTGTTTTAGGAAAAGTAATTGAAAACATTGAAAAAGTAATGATCGGAAAAAGAGATGTAGCCACACTGAGTTTGGTTGCATTATTGTCAGAGGGACATGTCTTATTAGAGGATGTACCAGGTGTCGGGAAGACGATGATGGTACGTTCACTCGCAAAATCAGTAAGTGCGGAATTCAAGCGGATTCAGTTTACGCCCGACCTATTGCCGTCTGATGTAACTGGAACGTCCATCTATAATCCGAAAGAACTTCAATTTGAGTTCAGACCTGGTCCAATTATTGGCCATATTGTACTTGCGGACGAAATCAACAGAACTTCTCCGAAGACACAATCGGCCCTACTTGAGGGAATGGAAGAAAGCAGTATTACTGTTGACGGAGTAATGGACTAACCTAAAATAGTGAGACAATATAAAACACCTCCAAAATGGCAATACTTGAGATAAGTATTGTGACATT
>NZ_JBPFDQ010000073.1:0-24624 GCF_059415045.1 Ferdinandcohnia sp. SAFN-114
AATGTCACAATACTTATCTCAAGTATTGCCATTTTGGAGGTGTTTTATATTGTCTCACTATTTTAGGTTAGTCCAGAGGCACTTTTGGAACGAATAGACCAAAAAGAGAAGAAAGATGACCTATTCGTACAGATTGATATAACTGGTACATTAGAAGATATAGAAAAACAAGTAATCAAAAAAGTACTAGAAGAAGAAGGGTTGAACCAATCGAAAGCAGCTAAGCGATTAGGGATTAACCGTTCCACATTATGGCGCAAGCTAAAATAAAGCTTGTGCCTTTCTTTTATTTCAATTTGATGTAAAATGCAACATATAATAAAAATAAGAACAAATGTCATGAATTCTATTGCTAAATGCAACATATTGTTTTATGATAAGTGTAAGCGTTTTTAGGTATTTGTTTAAAAATACCGCATGAAAAAGATGCTGAGTAATACAAAAAGAGTAGTTGTACATGTAATGTGACACTTGTTTCGAAACAAATAAAAAAAGCTAAATTATACAAACTAAGTAGTAAAGGGGGCGGGATGTAGGTGAAACTAGCGGTAATCGCAGATGATTTAACGGGTGCAAACGACACTGGAGTTCAATTCGCAAAACAGGGTTTAAACACAACAGTGCTATTTTCATATACACAATTACAACCGTCACATCTTACTGAAGATGTCATTGTTTTAAATTCAGATAGTCGAGCAATAGAGGCTGGTAAGTCCTATGACATCGTTTATGATCTAACGGCACAATTGAAGCAATTAGGTGTTTCTAATGTTTTTAAGAAGATAGATTCAACGATGAGGGGAAACATTGGTCCGGAAATTGATGCAGTAATGGATGCTTTTAATTATAAGGTTTCATTTGTAATACCAGCTTTTCCAAAAAGTAATCGAACTACTATTAATGGTGAACATTTCGTAAATGGAGTTTTATTAGAGAAAGCTGAAATGGCAAAAGACCCTGCCAGCCCGGTAAATGAAAGTTATCTGCCTAAATTGGTACAGAAACAAAGTAAGAGGGATGTTGAGTTAATTACCATCTCTCATGTTAGAAAAGGAATCGACCACTTATCTAACATAATGAAGGAATTTTCCTTGAGTGATACGTCGAAAATCATCATTGTCGATGCGACGACTGATGACGAGTTAGAAATCATCGTTAAATCAGCACAAGTCTTACAAGAGAAATATCTCTGGGTGGGTTCCGCAGGAATCGCATCGCACATCTTTAATGAAGAGATTCAGGAAGAGGTTATTAATACCAATAAAGTGCGTGATCGAGATCCTGTATTAGTGGTTGCGGGCAGTGTAAATTCAATCACTCATCAACAAATTCAGGTCCTTAAAGAAAAAAATAATGTAGCAGAAATTGTTATTTCTCCTGAAGAATTCTTTTTTGAGGATAGGAGAAAACTTGAGATTGATCGTATTGTTAAAGCAAGTAAAACATTGCTAGATAAAGGCGACTTAGTAGTAACCACGAATAGAGACCAAGAAGTGATAGGGAAAGTAAAGAACTTACAACGTGAACTTGGTTTATCAAATTTCGATGTTGGAAACACAATAGCCAATTCAATGGGAGAAATTGCTGGTCAATTAATCGAAAGTAAGAAAATTTGTGGTGCCGTTTTAACAGGTGGAGATATTGCAGGTGCTACTTGTAAAGTGTTACAAGGTGAAGGGATTCGTGTCATTGGCGAAGTAGAGCCAGGTATTCCGTATGGGAAACTCTTTGGAGGATTATATGATGGCATTCCACTTGTCACCAAGGCAGGCGCGTTTGGAACCGACCAAGCACTTTCAAAGGCACTTCAAAAGGTTACTGAACTCAATACACGTACTCAATGAGTACTAATATAGAAATTATAACTGACATTTTGCTTGTTCAAATAAGAGATATTTACAGGAGGAATTATATATGACTAGCTATAAACCAAGTATCGCGATTACAATGGGAGACCCTTCTGGTGTCGGACCTGAAATTATCGTAAAATCTTTGAATGACAAAAATATTTACGATAACTGCAGTCCATTTGTTGTAGGTGACTTGAAAATTTTAAAAAGAGCTTTAAACGTAACAAATATCAATCTTGAATTAAATAGCATTACCAATCCAGAAGAAGCAAAGTCACAATATGGTACGATCGATATTATCGACCTTGATTTAGTTTCTGAAGATCTACCATGGGGACAAGTTTCGCCAGAAGCTGGAAATGCGGCTTTCCGTTATTTAGAAAGAGCTATTCAATACGCAAATGAAGGCAAAATTCAAGGGATTTGTACAGCACCTTTAAATAAAGAAGCACTTCATAAAGCAGGGCATATTTACCCGGGCCATACAGAGATTTTAGCAGAATTAACAAATACAAAGGATTTTGCTATGATGCTCTCTGCACCAGCGTTAAGAGTCATTCATGTAACAACACACATTGGACTTCTTGATGCAATTCATAGGATAAATGCAGAACGTCAATATACGGTTATCAAACTTGCACATGAAACATTACAAAAGGCAGGAATTGAATCTCCTCGAATCGCTGTTTGTGGAATTAACCCACATGCAGGTGAAAATGGACTATTTGGTCATGGTGAGGAAGAAGAAAAGATTGTTCCAGCTATTGAAAAAGCGCAAGCAGAAGGAATAAATGTTCAAGGTCCACTTCCAGCGGATACATTATTCTTTAGAGCAAGACGTGGAGACTTTGATATTGTTGTTGCACAATATCACGATCAAGGTCATGGTCCAATTAAAGTGTTAGGTCTAGAGGCTGGAGTAAATATTACAGTAGGTCTTCCAACCATTCGTACAAGCGTTGACCATGGAACTGCTTTTGATATTGCTGGTAAAAATATTGCGGACGAGCAATCATTAAAAGAAGCGCTACGTATGGCAGTTGAATTAGCTCCAAAGAAAAAAGCGTAATATGAGAATATCAAGCAAGAGGTCAAATACAGATCTCTTGCTGACTTTGTATACAAACCATTTTTTATCAACAAGTAGCATTTCTGTAAAAGGAGACAAGAATGATGACTTTACCAAAGGTTGCAAAGATACGTCAGAAATTCCAAACTGAAAGTGTAAATGATATCCCAGGAGCAATTGTTGAGCAATTTCTTCATGTACATGCGGATGAAAAAATTAAACCGGGTATGGAAATTGCGATTACCGTGGGAAGTAGAGGTATCGCCAATATTCCTTTAATCGTTAAAAGTGTGGCAGATGAAATTAAAAAAAGAGGGGCGTCTCCATTTATCATTCCAGCGATGGGAAGTCACGGTGGAGCTACTGCGGAAGGACAAATTGAGGTTCTTGAGGGACTAGGTGTCACTGAGGAATCAACAGGATGTGAAATACGTTCATCCATGGATGTGGTTGAAGTGGGCAAAACTTCTGACGGAATCCCTGTTTACATTGATAAGAACGCGTATCAGGCAGATGGCATTATCGTTATGGGGCGTGTTAAGCCTCATACGGATTTTAAAAACAAAGTTGAGAGTGGCGTATTGAAAATGGCGTCAATTGGAATGGGGAAACATAAACAAGCCTTAGCTTTACATACACATGGTATTAAAGGAATTAGCGAAATGATGCCTGAGGTCGGCAAAGTGGCTATCGCTAATTCAAATACTTTATTTGGTATAGCTATTGTTGAAAACGCTCATGAAGAAATAGCTATCATCGAGGCTATCGAAAAAGATCGAGTAGAAGAGCGTGAAAGAGAATTATTGAAAGAGGCATTTGCATTGATGCCTAGTCTTCCAGTCGAAAATATGGATATTTTAGTCGTTGACGAGATTGGGAAAAACTATAGTGGGACTGGAATGGATACTAATATTATTGGGCGTATCCGGGTGCTTGGAGTTGAAGAACCACAAAAGCCGAGCATTAAATATGTCATTGCTTCAAATTTAAGTGAGGCGAGCCATGGAAATGCGTTGGGAATTGGCTTAGCTGACTTAACTACAAAGCGCCTATTTGAAAAAATTGATTATCAAGCAATGAATGAAAATGTAATTACAAGTACGTTTTTAGCTCGAGCAAGTATTCCCATTATTCTTGAAAATGACCAAGAAGCTCTTAAAGCAGCACTCCGCGCGAATTGGGGTGTATCACCGGAAAAGGCTAGAATTGCAAGGATTCCAAATACACTTCATATCGGAGAATTATATGTATCCGAAGCTATTTTTAATGAATTAAAAGATAAAGAAAACATTGAAGTATTAGAGAACCTACATGAAATGAAGTTTGACGATAACGGTTATTTCTTACCTATGTAATGTCCCTTTTAGAATTGAAACTATAAATACAGAAAAAAACAAACAGCTCCAATTAGAGGGGCTGTTTGTTTTTATCGATATAAATAACCTCTTTATTATGCATTCGAACTCTGATTAGTTTACCACCAAGTTCATTCAACGCAATTGCGGCTAATATAATGGCTGTTCCAACCCATTGATTTGGTGTTACCGTTTCGGACAAAATGATACTAGCTGATAGGATGGCAATGGGTAATTCGATGGATGTTAGGATATTTGCAATTCCGCCAGAGACCAATGGTGCTCCCACCGCAAAGAATAGTGGAGGAAAGACGGCGCCAAATAATGACACACCAATGGCTGTTGCTATTAAGCTTGTCTCTAATGGAAAAACGGATGGAATGTCACGCATGAATATGATCAGTATCAAAATGGTTGACCCAGTTGCCATTAATGAAGTACGAGCCAATGGGTCTACATCTACTGCGACTTTTCCACTGAAAAAAATAAATCCTGCATACGTAAATGCAGATAAAATACCAAAAAGCAAACCTTTAAGAGGTAGTCCTTGGATGTCCCCATTTATTATATTGGAAGCAAAAAAGACGCCGATTAATATTAAAAGGATGGACAAAACAGTGATAGGAGCGGGTTTCACTTTGCTGAAAATCCATTCTAAAAGAATTCCAATCCAAACGAATTGAAACATTAAAATAATGGCCAATGAAGCAGGTAGATATTGCATTGCCCCATAATAAAAAATACTAGTTAATCCGGTAAAACATCCAGTTATCATGATTAAAGGAAGATTGTTCTTCGTAAGTCCTTTAAAGCTAGGTCGTTTAATTAGAGTGATAGTCCATAATAAAAACGAGGAAATCAGCATTTGAACAATATTGATTTGGCCTAGCGAATAGCCGTAGCTAAACCCTAATTTCGCAAAAACGGGTGTAAAGCCATAACATCCAGCACCCAATAATACAAACAATATGCCCTTATTTACTTTCATTATGAAACCTCCATGAAGCTAAATACTATTAAACTATTGTATCATAAAAGGGGAAACTAGATGCCTAATGGAGGCTTCCATTATCTTGATAAAAAGATAGGGTTCGTTTGGTGAATTATAAAATGCGGGGAATAAATATGTCAATTTTATGACAAAACCATGATTCACCATGGATAAAGAAAAAACGATAGTAAAATAGGCTAGAAACAAGGTATATATTAAACTACCGTATGGGTAAGAGAGAAAGTTAGGGGAAAAATTGAGAACACATAATAGATTTTTTTTACTTTTTAGTATGTTACTTATGATTAGTTTAGCTGGTTGTGGTAAGGAAGATATTGTTACAAATGTGGGAAAACTAGACTTTGATCAGCCATTAAAACTTCCACCGCTTATTGAGCCTACAATAGAATCCGATGGTACAAAAAACTTTACATTGACCATGCAATCGGGAGAGACAGAATTGTTGCCAGGTAAGATTGCGGATACTTGGGGGATTAATGGTGCCTATTTAGGTCCAACGATTAGAGTTTCTCGTGGGGACAAGGTTTCTTTTAATGTTGTAAATAGTTTGAACGAGCCATCAACTCTACACTGGCATGGAATGAGATTGCCAGCCAAAATGGACGGAGGTCCACACCAAATGGTTGATGCTGGGGAAACTTGGACTCCCCATTGGACGATTGATCAACCATCTGCTACCACGTGGTACCATCCTCACTTACATGGGAAGACAGCCCAGCATGTATATAAAGGACTTGCAGGCATGTTCATCATCGATGATGAGGATTCAAAAAAACTCCCTTCGGAATATGGAGTAGATGATATTCCACTCATTATCCAAGATAAGTTGTTTACGAATGAGGGACAATTAACTGAGGACGAAGAGGGAGTATTTGGCACCCTTGGTGATGAAATACTTGTGAATGGAACGTATGACCCCTATCTTGAAGTTAAAACGAGTCAGGTTCGTTTTCGATTGCTCAATGGTTCGAATGCAAGAGCCTATAATTTTGGCTTTAGCGATGGGAGAGCTTTCAAACTTGTAGGGAACGATGCTGGCCTCTTAGAAGAGCCAGTGACCCTGGAGCGATTTATGTTAAGTCCTGGTGAACGTGCAGAAATCGTTGTAGAATTTGAGCCGGGTGAGGAGACGGTTCTCCATAGTTTTAGTGGGAATACTGGTTTAGATAATGGTGAATTTGATTTGGTAAAGATAGTAGCAGCCTCTGAATTAGAAGAGTCAGCTCCAGTTACTGGGCAACTTTCAAGCGTACCACCAATAGAGGCACCAAAAGATGCTAGAGTTCGTCAGTTCAAACTTACAATGGAGAATAAGATTAATGACAAGTTAATGGATATGTATCGTATTGACGAGGTTGTTCCAGCAGGAGCAACAGAAATATGGGAGATCAACAACTTTGGATGGTCGCATAATTTTCATATTCATAATGCTGCATTTCGAGTCCTAGACATCAATGATAAGCCACCTTCAGAGTATGAGCGAGGAAGAAAAGATACTGTTTTTATCCCTAATGGTTCAAAGGTGAGAATTGTTGTGGAATTTGGTAAACACGCTGACCCAAATTTCCCGTTCATGTATCACTGCCATTTATTGCGACATGAAGATGACGGCATGATGGGGCAATTCTTATTAGTCGAACCCGGTACTGAATCGGAGGTGCCAACAACGCTTCCTAATAATGGTACGAGTGGAGAACATCAGGGTCATCATTAAAGATATAGAAAAACATAATTGTTTTTTAAGGATATAATCAAGATAAGTAATTTCAAATAATAAACCTTAATAGGAGGAAAAAATGAGTAATTTGCCTAATTGTCCAAAATGTAATTCAGAGTATACGTATGAGGATGGAGCGTTACTAGTATGCCCAGAATGTGCTTATGAATGGCCATTGAATCAAGAAGAGGATAACAATGAAGGTGAAAGAGTCATCAAAGATGCAAACGGGAATGTATTGGTGGATGGAGATACTGTTACCGTTATTAAAGATTTGAAGGTAAAAGGGAGCTCTTCTGTACTAAAACAGGGGACAAAAGTAAAAAACATTCGCTTAGTCGAAGGAGACCATGATATTGATTGCAAAATTGATGGATTTGGTGCGATGAAATTAAAGTCAGAATTTGTTAAGAAGATATAAAGTAAAAAAGTCGCTATTAACCAGTTAGGTTAATAGCGACTTTTACTATTGAAAAGGATTACTGGTGAACAAGGGTCTTTTGACCAGAATCATCAGTAGTTGTATCCCAATTGTTTCGGATTAGGTAGTCAAATGCACTTAATGATGCAGTTGCACCTGAGCCCATTGAAATGATGATTTGCTTATAAGGGCTGTTTGTACAGTCACCAGCAGCAAAGACACCAGGGATATTTGTTGCACCGTGGTTATCAACAACAATCTCACCCATTCGGTTACGTTCGATTGTGTCACCAAGCCAATCAGTGTTTGGTACAAGACCAATTTGAACAAATACACCTTGTAATTCAATATGCTTTTCTTCACCAGATTCACGGTCAACATAAGTAAGACCATTTACTTTGTCAGTACCCGTAATTTCTTTAGTTTGTGCGTTCTTGATAACCGTTACGTTTGGAAGACTGAAAAGACGATCTTGAAGCACGGTGTCGGCTTTGAGTTCAGAATTAAATTCAACAACTGTTACATGCTTAACAATACCAGCAAGATCAATTGCAGCTTCAACTCCAGAGTTACCGCCACCAATAACGGCTACGTCTTTGCCGGCAAATAATGGACCATCACAATGTGGACAGTATGCTACACCTTTGTTTTTGAACTCAGCTTCCCCTGGTACATTAACATTACGCCAACGAGCACCAGTTGAAAGAATAACGGTTTTACTTTTTAAAACAGCACCGTTTTCCAATTCAATCTCAACTAAGTCTTTCTTTTCAATGCGTTTCGCACGCTGTAGGTTCATTATATCAACATTATATTCTTTTACATGTTCTTCGAGACTTGCTGCAAGCTTAGGGCCTTCTGTGTACTTAACACTAATAAAGTTCTCAATGCCAAGTGTATCCATAATTTGTCCGCCAAAGCGTTCAGCAACAATACCTGTGCGAATACCTTTACGCGCTGCATATACAGCTGCACTGCTACCTGCTGGCCCGCCACCAATAACAAGAACATCAAACGAATCTTTATTAGCAAATTCTGATGCATCAGGTGCGCTTCCAACTTTTGAAAGAATTTCTTCTAATGACATACGTCCATTACCAAATACTTCTCCATTGAGGAAAGCAGTTGGAACAGCCATGATATCCTTACTTTCAACTTCTTCCTTAAAGGCAGCACCATCAATCATTGTATGTGTGATGCCAGGGTTGAGAACACTCATCACGTTAAGAGCTTGTACAACATCAGGGCAGTTGTGGCAACTTAAGCTTACGTAAGTTTCAAAGTGGTATTCACCTTTAATTGCTTTTATTTGGTCAATTAGCTTCTGATCAACCTTCGGAGCTCTTCCGCTTACTTGTAAAAGAGCCAACACAAATGAAGTAAATTCATGTCCAAGAGGGATTCCAGCGAATGTTATACCAGAATCCTCGCCGATACGATTGATGCTAAAGCTAGGTGTTCTTTCTAACTGAACATACTCAACCTTAATTTTAGAAGACATCTCTGCCAACTCATCAACAAGAGCCTGCATATCTTTTGAGACATTATCAGATCCCACGCTTACTTTGAGTAGGACGTCACTTTCTAAAAGTTGAAGATATTGAGATAATTGTTGCTTTATATCAGCATCTAGTATCATTTAAAGCACTCCTTAGATTTTTCCTACTAGGTCTAGGCTTGGCTTAAGTGTTGCTTCTCCTTCTTTCCACTTAGCAGGGCAAACCTCACCAGGGTTGTTACGTACATATTGTGCAGCTTTAATTTTATTAATAAGTGTGCTTGCATCACGGCCAATACCGTCTGCATTGATTTCAACAGCTTGGATTACACCATCTGGATCAATGATGAAAGTACCACGGTCAGCTTGTCCAAGTTCTTCAACTAATACATCAAATTGACGAGAAAGTACGTGAGCAGGGTCACCGATCATTGTATAAGTAATTTTACCAATTGCTTCAGAAGAATCATGCCATGCTTTGTGAGTGAAATGAGAATCTCTAGAAGCAGAGAATACTTCAACACCAAGATCTTGTAATGCTGGGTATTGCTCTTGTAAGTCTTCTAATTCAGTAGGACATACGAAAGTGAAGTCAGCAGGGTAGAAGCAAACAATACTCCAATGACCTTTTAAATCTTCCTCTGTAACCTCGATGAAATCACCATTTCTATAAGCTTGTAATGTGAATGGTTCTACTTGTTTTCCAATAAGTGACATAATAAATTCCTCCAATTAATTATATTTAATATAGATTATTAGCATTATTGACTAATAAATCTATAATTAATACTTGTTTATAATAATTATTATATAGATGTTATTATTTATGTCAATTAAAATGCTATGAAAATTATATTCAAATATCAATTATTAGATTTTGTATTAGAAGGTACCTTTATAAATGGTAATTCTTGATTAATGCTGACTTCCATTGACACAAATGTAAATTTGATTCATAATATTCCTAATCTATAATTCAAAAGCAATGTACGAACTATTTTAATAATAAGAAGTGATGAAAGGGAACTAGTAAGTAGTCCTCAGGTAAAAGAGAGTAAAATCCATGGGCTGAAAGATTTTATAACCTGCAATGCTATTGAACCTGTCCTTTGAACTGTTAGGAAAACCTAACCGTTGCCTGCGTTAAAGGTTTTGAGTGGATACTAGAGCGTTTCTTAGTATCAATAAAGGTGGTACCACGAAAGACATGGTCTTTTCGTCCTTTTTTATAGGGATGGAAGGGCCTTTTTTTATAGAATTTAATGGGTGGTGAATGAAATGAAGAAGAAGCGAATTGTTGTCAAAATAGGGAGCAGTTCTTTAACCAATCAAAATGGCGGACTTAGTAACGATAAGCTTAAAGAACATGTGGATGCGATAGCTCGTTTAAAGGAACTTGGGCATGAAGTCATTCTCATTTCATCTGGGGCTGTTGCAGCTGGATTTATGGATCTTGGCTATTCTTCCCGCCCTAAAACTGTCGCTGGCAAACAAGCAGCTGCAGCGGTGGGGCAAGGCCTTCTTTTAAGGGGGTATACGGAAGAATTTAAAAAGCATGGTATTGTTGCCGCGCAATTACTGTTAACAAGGCAAAATTTTTTATACAAGGATCAATACAACAATGCTAATGCTACTCTATCGGAACTTCTAAAACGAAATGTTGTACCAATTATTAATGAGAATGATTCCGTATCATTAGAAGAATTAAACTTTGGAGATAATGACATGTTATCGGCATTAGTAAGCGGGCTTGTACATGCTAACTTTTTGATTATCATAACAGATGTCAATGGAATCTATGATCAAAATCCACAAACACATCCAAATGCAAAGAGGTACAATTTCCTCAATGAGATTAATGACGAATTAGTAAGGGGAGCTTCTGGTTCGGGGTCAAAGGTAGGCACTGGAGGAATGAAGTCAAAAATTGAGGCAGCAAAGACAGCTGTCGGTTTAGGAGTAAAAGTGTTTATTGGATCTGGTTCTGGAGATGAGAAGTTTGTCGATATTCTTGCAGGAAAAGGGGATGGAACATATATTGGAGACTCCTCACGACCTAGTATGAATACATCAAAGCAGTGGCTAGCCTTGCACTCAATTCCAAGCGGGAAAATTGAAGTCGATCAGGGTGCTGCAGCGGCTATACTAAGGCATGGAAAAAGCCTTCTACCTGCAGGTGTCACTAATATTATCGGTAATTTTGACATAAATGATGTTGTTGAGGTTGTAAATCTTAAGGGAGATACAATCGGAAAAGGAAAGGTAAACTTTTCTTCTGACCAATTAGTAGAGATTAAAGGATTATCAAGCACTAAGGCAATGGTTAAGGTAAACAGTGATCAACGTGTTGTCATTCATAGAGATAATTGGGTAAGTCAAAAAGAGAGGAGAGTTACGTATGAGTGAGTTAATTCTAAAAGGGAAAAAGGCAAAAATAGCAGCATCACTTTTAGCAAAGGCAACCACAGAACAAAAGAACAAGGCTCTTTCGACAATTTCTGAGCAACTTATCAAAGAACAAACGTTTATTTTGGAAGAAAACAACAAGGATTTGCAAGCAGGAAAAGAAAAGGGAATGAGTGAGTCTTTACTTGATCGCTTAAAGTTAAATGAACAGCGGATTCAAGATATGGCAGATGCCATTGTTCAATTAACGAAACTAGAGGACCCAATTGGACAATTAATAGAAGAATGGGAGCGTCCAAACGGACTTAAAATTGCTCAAGTTCGAGTTCCTCTAGGGGTCATCGGAATGATATATGAGGCAAGACCAAATGTAACCGTTGATGCATCAAGTTTATGTTTAAAAACGGGAAATGCAGTACTCCTTCGTGGTAGCTCTACAGCAATTCATTCAAATAAAGCCCTTGTGAAGGTTATTCAACATGCACTTGAGTTAATTAATCTACCAGTTGATGGTGTTCAACTATTAGAGGATACTAGCCGAGAAACAGCATCAGAAATGTTCAAGTTAAATGAGTATCTAGATGTGTTGATTCCGCGTGGTGGTGCAAAATTAATTCAGACAGTCGTACAAAATTCGACAGTTCCTGTATTAGAAACAGGAGCAGGAAATTGTCATGTATATATAGATGAAACAGCTGATCCAAACATGGCGATTGAAATTGCGATTAATGCGAAAACACAGCGTCCATCGGTATGTAATGCAATTGAGAATGTTCTTGTCCAAAAGGATTGGGCATCAGAACATTTACAAGAGTTAATAACAGCCTTACAGGAAAAAGATGTTCAAATACATGGAGATGAAAAGGTCCAAAAAGCAGGGAAGGAAATCATTCCTGCGAGCTTGGAAGACTGGGGTACTGAATTTTTAGGGCTAGAAGTCGCTTTAAAAGTGGTGGAGGGTGTAGAAGAGGCGATTACCCATATTAATCAATATGGAACAAAGCATTCCGAAGCCATTATCTCTTCAACCGTTGAAAATGTAGAGAAATTTTTTACAGAAGTGGATGCAGCAGCTGTTTACCATAATGCATCTACCAGATTCACAGATGGATTTGAATTTGGATTTGGTGCAGAAATTGGAATTAGTACTCAAAAACTACATGCACGTGGACCGATGGGGCTACAGGCCTTAACCTCCACAAAATATACAATTCGAGGAAATGGGCAAATTAAGTAAAATTGAATACGAAATATAAGGGATGTTTCCAACAATCTTGGGAACATCCCTTTTTATTTTTTTGCTGTTTACAAAAATGTTTACACGTACACAAAAAGTAAACAAGATGTATACAAACCTGTTTACATGTTTACAAATCTGTATACATCCCGAGATAACAACATGTATACGGGTTTGTATTCGTTGTTTACAGAAATGTATACAAAAACCGACATGTTTACAGAGTGTTTACAGGTTTACAGTTTTGTTTCTTTTTGCTGAGAGTCATTGTGGAATCTAGTAATCTCTTATACCCTTTTATTAAGTGAATAAGTTCAACAGACCTACATAGCAACAAATCTAACTAAATTGAAAAGGGATGATGTTTGAATGACTATGTCCAGAATTGCAGCAGTTGATGTTGGAAATGATTCTATTAAGGCAATCTTCGGAGAACTAGAGTATGAATTAAATATTCCTAATATTATTGCAAGAGACACCGAGGACCGTCCGGTAATTGGTATAGAAGAATTAAATAGTAAGGATCCGTTGGAAGGAATTCATATTAAGGTTCACTCCCCTGCCCTAAAAGAGAATAATGTCATTTATCGTGTAGGGCACTTGGCAACCAAGAGTAACAGTGCATCAGAATTAGACCCGGGGAGCAGCAAATCAGAAGAGGATCAGACATTGATTATGCTTTTTGCTACATTGGCATTGGATGCAGTACGTGAGGGAAACACAACTTCCTTTCCGAGGTCAAAAAATGTAATTGATGCAAATTACACATTAGGAACAGGATTGCCACTTCGAGAAGTAAAAGAAGGAAAAGATGCTGGATATCGATCAAAGTTAACAGGATCAGTTCATCAAGTCGAATTTCTTGTAACACCGAGATATCAAGGATTAAAGGTCAACATTAAATTCAATGAAGTGAAAATCTATCCAGAAGGTTTTGCGGCTTATATTAATCTTGTAATGGATAATAATTTGAAAGTAATCAATAAGGATCTAATTGATAAGCAGATTTTAATTCAAGATATTGGTGGTCTTTCCACGGATATTGCGGTGATTCGTAACCGAACTGTTGATGATGATAAGGCCCAAGGCTTTAATCTCGGGGTATCCGAATCATTGGAAGCCATTAGAGAAGAAATTCGCTCTAAGCACGGAATAGAGTTAGATAGTCGCCGAGATGTAGTAGATATTATTACGAGAAAAAATAACCGAAATCATATTATGGTAAAAGGAAGTCGGACAAGCGTTCATGATATTACAGATCGAATCTTGCTTGAATTGGCGAAAAAGCAATATCGATTACTACGCAATGTTTGGCTGAAAAACTCTCAAACGGAAATCTGCTATTTCGTCGGTGGTGGATCAAATGTGCTTAAAGATTATATTAAAACATTAAATAACAACCTTGATGGTTATAATATTGAATTCTTTGAAGATGAAAAAGAGAGCATTTGGATGATGGCAAATGCCTATTATAAGCTTATTACTGACTTTATAAGAAAAAATGAGAAGCAAAAGGTACCACAAGAGCCAGTAAAAAAATAAGAATTTAAAAAATAAGGGTTCAAAAATGAGGACAAAAAGGACCAAGAAGTTCAAGGCGGTGCAGCTTTGAGTACCGGAGCGAGGCAACTGCTTGAGTTAGCCTCCATGCAGCCTTGCGCTGAGGAATTGACTTCGAGAATAAGCTAGTAGACGCAAGCGCATAACCAAGTGATTCACGATGTACTTGGTGCAGTGCGCAGAAATTCGAAGTGTCATTTTTATCCGACTTTTTTGAACATCTTCAAAAAAATAAGATAAGGTGATCCTATGAAAACAACCTCACCTGAGGTAAAGAGGGGCCAAGCGATTTCGTTTCGAGTACCATCTGATACACCTGATCATTTATTAAAGCATCTACAAAAACTGAAGGAAACAGAGCGAAGGAATTTTTCTAGTAAAATAGCTGAGTTTGTCATGCAGGGAGTCGGCCAGACTTATTCAAGGGAGCGGGAAGTCATCACCGTTCCACTCCCTCATAAATTAAGTAAATCACAGCGAAATTGGCTTAAGCATGAGCATTCTGAAGCATTACTAGGAAGTATTATTTACCACCTTTTATCTGACCCAGTTCGTGCGACTGCACTACTAGCTTCGTTAAACAGCAAATCAGTAGATTTAGATGAAGCCTTATATCTTCAAGAGGAATTGTCTGTGGAGCAACATAAGGCTAAGCCAATCACCGAGGAAGGTCATGTACATTCGGTTGACGAAGTCGCTGTAGCTAAGGATGCGACCAACCTTGAGGATGACTTAGATAATTTTAACTGGGAAGCTGCCAAGCAAGATGAACCAAAAGAAGAAGATAATGATGCAGAGAACGCTGATTTAGACAGTCTTTTGGGGGATTTTCTTTCTGCGATGAATAAGTAAAATGAAGGGACAGTACTTGTTACATTATGGTGACGTGGTACTGTCCCTTTTAAATGAAAGAAGAGAAATGTATGATAGTAGAAAGAAAACCATAGGATGAGGATGGAGATCATGGAAACGGAATTGAATATACAAGTAAATTCAAAACTCGCTAATAAGTACAAAGGGGGTTATCCGCTTATTACAAAGCAAGTGATGAATAATACAAGCCATTTAGAAGAGGGAGCCCAAATTAACCTTGTTGACGAAAGACATTCATTTATTGGGAGGGGCTATTATGGCAAGCAAAATAAAGGATATGGCTGGATCCTAACGAGGAACATGGATGAAAAGATTGATCAGTCCTTTTTTGAAAGAAAGATGAAAGCTGCCTTAGACAAAAGAAAGTCATTTTTTAATGACAAGGAAACGAATGCCTTCCGTGTATTTAATGGAGAAGGAGACGGAATTGGGGGCTTCACCATTGATTATTTTGATGGGTATTATTTAATTAATTGGTACAGTAAAGGCATCTATACATATTTCAATCATGTGTTAACCTCACTTAAAAATCTAGTCCAGTATAAAGCAATTTATCAGAAAAAACGATTTCGTGAAGACGGGAAGTTTATTGAAGAAGATGGGTTTGTTGAAGGTGAACGTGGCCAATTTCCGATTATTGTTAAAGAAAATGGGGTTAATTTTGCCGTTTATTTTAATGAAGAAGCCATGGTCGGGGTGTTTCTCGATCAGCGGGATGTAAGAAGAACAATTCGCGATAAGTATGCAAATGGGAAGACTGTATTAAATACCTTTTCATATACAGGGGCCTTTTCTGTGTTTGCAGCAATGGGTGGAGCTGCAAAGACAACGAGTGTGGATTTAGCGAATCGTAGTCTGCCAAAAACGATTGAGCAGTTTAGTGTAAACGGAATTGATTATGAGGCCCATGACATTATTGTTGAAGACGTTTTTCATTATTTTAAGTACGCAGGTAAAAAGAACTTAAAATTTGACGTGGTAATTCTTGATCCGCCTAGTTTTGCAAGGTCGAAGAAAATGACATTTAGTGCTGAAAAGGACTATAAAAATCTATTGAAGGAAGCAATTGTAATTACAGAAAATAATGGAATAATTGTTGCTTCAACAAATAGTGCATCCTTTGATATGAAAAAATTTAAGAGCTTTATTGATGCGGCGTTTAAGGAAAGTAATTGCAAATACAAAATTAAAGAGGAATTCACATTACCTTCAGACTTTCAAACAATTTCGCAATTTAAGGAAGGTAACTATCTAAAAGTAGTATTTATCAAAAAGCTAAATGGCTAGGAAGATGGAGGCGAATGAGATGGATTTCGTAGTAAATAAGGAATGGCTTGTTGAACAACTACATAACAAGGATATAAAGATTGTGGATTGCCGGTTTGCTTTAGGAAATCCAACCCAAGGAGAAAAGCTCTATCAGGAAAGTCATTTACCTGGTGCTTTTTATTTTGATTTAGAAAAGCAGCTATCAGCTCCTGTATCGGAGCATGGGGGAAGGCATCCACTGCCGGATATAGAGCAGTTTAAACGTGGGGTTGAAAAAGCTGGAATCGATCATTCAAAAACAGTAGTTGCTTATGATGGGGGTGAAGGTCAGTTTGCATCTCGTTTTTGGTGGTTACTGACCTATCTTGGACATGAGAAGGTTTATGTATTAAACGAAGGCTTTAAAGGTTGGACTGAAGCAGGTTATCCTACAACAAATGAAATACCAGAACTAGAATCAGCTTCATTTAACATAAATATACGTGAAGACATGTTAGCCTCTTATGAAGAGGTTAAGGAAATCGTTGATCAGAAAATGGATTCTCCCATTTTAATAGATTCGAGAGATGAAAGCCGCTATAAAGGGGAATTTGAGCCTATCGATCGTATTGCAGGACATATTCCCCGCGCAATAAATAGATGTTGGATAGAAGGGATGGAACAAGGGACCTTTAAAGATAGTGAAGAACAGAAAAAGAGATTTGCAGACCTTAAAAAAGACGAACCAATCATTGTTTATTGTGGGTCTGGTGTAACAGCTACTCCTAATTATATTGCTTTGAAAATGGCAGGATTTAAGAATGTCAGACTATATGCAGGTAGTTATAGTGATTGGGTTTCTTATGAAGACAATCCGGTTGCAAAAGGGAATGAGAGATAAGTGCCTTTCTGAAAGGGAGGCTCTTTTTCATTAACATACTGATGACGTTTACCCCCTCAATAAAGTATAATACACTTAAACATTATTTGGACGGTGAGGGTACAGTGAAAAGGATAACCGTGGCAGACTTGGTCCGTAGGTTTTCATTGAAGGTATTGGCTGGTGAAGACCAATTACAGAATACAATTACGCAATCCCGGGTACATCGACCGGGTCTTGAGTTCGTTGGTCACTTTGACTTTTTTCCAACAGAGCGAGTTCAAATTTTAGGAGAAAAGGAAGTCACGTATTTACATAAACTTACAAAAGAGGAACGTAGAATTCGGATTGGAAATATTGTTAAATACCATCCTCCTTGTTTTATCGTAACATGTGGGGAAGAGGGGCTAACCTATTTAAAACAGCATTGTGTGGAACAAGGCATTCCATTGCTGGTTACAAATCAGCCTGAGATTACTTCTGATTATATTGTAAGATTGGACGCCTATTTAATTAAGGAATTAGCGGAAGAAATTGCTGTACACGGTGTTTGTATGAATGTGTCGGGGATTGGTATTCTGATCCGGGGGAATTCTGGTGTAGGAAAAAGTGAGACTGCGCATACCTTGATTCGCAGGGGACATCGGCTCGTAGCAGATGATATCGTCGTCTTAAAAAAGCTAAGTCCACAAACGATTCTAGGTACACATGATGAAAAAACAAAGGAGTTCTTAGCCCTTCGTAGTATCGGGCTTTTAAATGTAGTTCGGATGTATGGAAGAAAAGCATTTCAAGATGAAACCCGCATCTCCCTTGATATTCATTTGACGAAGTGGGAAAAAGATGCTTTGTATAATGATCTAGAACAAGAAATCAACACGATGGAATTTATGGGTGTTAAGATTCCTTCAATTGAGATTCAGCTTCAGCCTGGGCGAGATGTCGCAGGGCTAATTGAAGCAGCCGCAAACAACTGGTATTTAAAACAACAAGGTTACAATGCGGCAGAGGAATTCATGAGTAGGATTGATAATGAGTTGACGACCTCTAATGGCGATAAATAAAGGGGAGGTTCAAAGCTTGAGAACCCCAATTTGAGTTGAACTTGGTTTTCAATTTCTAATGTGCCTTGCCAAGATGGATGAGGTCTTGGCGATGCCCCTGATTAGATATATTATTACGGTTAGGTACCCAGGAATTTACTGCCGGTGCCAAGTGAGGGCATCGCCCATGCCCAGTTACTCTTCTAAGGTAAAAAAAGCCCCTCTACATCTTCTAAGTAAGTAGAGGGTTAATAGGTTAAGCGACGTACTCTTCTTTTTTGATATCTGTTGCTTCTTTTTTTATATAATATTTTCCTTTTGTAGCAATGGCTAAGATTATTGTTAGGATCGATGCAAGGATTGCTGCAAAAAATGCGGCCGTACTTTGTAAGAAGGTTCCCATAAATCCAAGTGCTGCTACAGTACCGAGGGCACTTGAAATTAATAAAGCAGCAACACCGACGGGATTCCATTTATATAAGTTCTCTTGTCTTGCCTCGTAATATCCAGGGCCAATTTTTAATAATTTCTTAACAAAGACAGCATCAGTAACTAAAATAGCTGCCCAAGATAATAAGAAGACTCCTTGGAAGGTCAAGACAGTGCCAAGATGATTGACAATATCGGTGAGCATTAAGAAGATGGCAGATACTCCTGTTACAACTACCCAAAAGCGTCTTCCAGGTTTAAAGTTAAAAATGTTTTCGAAGAAATTTGAAAGAGAAAGTGAACCACTATATATATTTGTGACATTGATTCTCACTTGGGTAATCATCGTAAACAACGCTCCCCACATTCCTAGAAGCATTACGATATACACACCAGGATTTGGTTCACCTAGACGAACACCAAACCAAATACCTAAGCCTCCCATTACACCAAAACAGAAGATCTGCGGGACAAACCCAATTGCAAATACTCCAATTTTCGTGTCCTTAGGTTTAAGGAATCGAGCATAATCGGATGCGAGTAGTGGAGTTAATCCCATAATTCCGTGTTGCATTCCAATACAAAGCAAGAGAGCGGTTCCTCCAACCTGAACATTTTCTGGCATATAGGACCAGAAAGTTCCATCATAAACAGATGGCTTGATTGCTGCCACTACGATTGCTCCAACTAAAAATACACCGAACAATGGCAATGACCATTTTTGTAATTTATCCAACTGCTTAATTCCAAACCAGTTTAGTGGAATGACAATGGTACCGAAGAAAAGAATTAAAGCCCATTCTGGAATAATAGGTAAGAATTCGTGGACTGCGGAAACTAAGATTAAACCTTCAAGTGCACAATACATGATGAAATTTGTGGCATAAATTATGGAGGTTAATGAAGCGCCAATATAGCCGAACCCGCCACCCCTTGATAATAAATTTACGTTCATACCTGACTTTGCAGATAGGTACGCAATGAAAGTTCCAAGAATACCGGCAACGATAATCGCATATATCGCGGAAATGATGGCGTTAATTGCGCCAAATTGAAGTGCCATTACACTTCCCATTTGAAAATAAAAAATAGCCGTTGCAATTCCGAATGTAATATTCGTTATACTTAACCAACTCATGTTTCTTTTGTTAAGAGGTACTCTATCCAAGGAATAGTCATCACTCAACGCTTCGTTGCGATTTTGCTCCGGTTGGATATTAGATCCCATTTTATCAACTCCCTTTTTGTGAATAATTTCACAAAAACATTTCTTGTGAAATAAATATAAGTGCACAGTTCGCTTAACTAGAATAACTATATCACTAAAGATAACGTTGCATCAAACGCGATAAACCAGCATATTCCGTGATAAAACCTATTTACAGCATGTCTAGGTTACATAATCCGGGTTTTTCTTAGGATTATCCACAAATACCGAATAATATATCTGAAATGCTTGGAAATGTGCGTATTATATCATTGGATGGATAGTATAAAAGAATGTGGCATTAAAAGTTCGGGTTTTCGGTATTTTGATCATTTAAAGGGTTACGATTGTAACACTCCGATATATCGATTATAATTATCGATATAATTAAGGAGGCAGCATGCAATGAGGAGAAAAAGAGGGTTTGTTCAAATAGCTATTTTGCATTTGTTAAAGGAAGAACCAATGCATGGCTATCAGATTATGAAGGAATTAGAAGAGCGATCAAATGGTGCTTACTCTGCAAGTGCTGGGACTGTATATCCAGCACTTCAGGAGTTGGAGGACCAGGGCCTGATTGAACGAGATGCTGATACACAAAAAAAGGTTTATTCAATTCATAAAAATGGTCAAAAACGGCTAGATGAAGCAAAGCATGTCGAGGGTGATTTTTGGGTTGAGTGGAAAGAGAGAATGGCCTGGAAGAACTCGGGGGAGTTTATTCAACTAAGGACAGCGATGGAGCGCTGGGAAAAGGAATTTCGACATGCTGTAAAACAAACACGTGGGAATTCCCGAGGGGTACTTGAATTAATTTCGTTCATTGAAGAAATGACTGAACAATTAAAAAAGAATAGTGGGAAGTAAGGGGAAACTTTCATGAAAGCCATGAAAAAACTAGTTAAGTATATAAAGCCATATCTGTTATTTGCCATTTTAGCACCTCTTTTTATGTGTATTGAGGTGGTGATGGATCTTTTACAACCAACAATCATGCAGAAGATGATTGATACAGGAATTGCCAATCAGGATAATGAATATGTCATTAAATTTGGACTCGTTATGCTGCTATGTGCAATCATTGGATTGATAGGTGGAATCGGCTGTATTGTTTTTTCAGCCAAGGCTGCTGTAAATTTTGCAACTGATATTCGCCATGATGTGTTTAAAAAAACAGGCCGATTTTCGAATCAGAATATTGATTCGTTTGGGACTGGAAAATTGATTACGATTACGACAAACGATATTACGACAGTGCAGCAGGCTGTTATTATGATATTACGTATTTTTGTACGAGGCCCACTCTTATTTATTGGTTCGGTCGTGATTGTTTGGTTTACTGCGAGGGAACTGTTTCCCATTTTATTAGTCGCCATCCCGGTTCTAATTGCTTTTATTTATTTCTTTTCTGTAAAATCAGGGAAACTTTTTTCTCAAGTACAGAAGGCAATGGATAAGGTGAATACAAAGTTGCAAGAAACGTTAGCTGGGATTCGGGTCATCAAGGCGTTTGATCGCCAAAATTACGAAAAGGCCCACTTTAAAAAGGTTAATAATTTGTTAACGAATCGTCTGATGACCGCAGAACAGTTTGTTTTAACCCTAATGCCCATTATGATGTTTGTTGTTAATCTTGGAATAATAGCTGGGCTTTGGTTAGGAGTCATCAAGGTAAACGAAGGTACACTTCAGGTGGGGGTTATTTTAGCCTTTCTAAACTATTTAAATATCATGATGAACGGGTTAATTAGTAGCAGTCATGTCTTGATGCAAATTGCACGTTCTTTTCCTTCTGCTGAGAGGATTGTTCATACGCTTGAAACAAAAATTGATATTACAGAGCCGGTTCAGCCTCGCACTATATATGATTTAAAAGGCGAAGTGGAATTTCGGAAGGTAAATTTTAGTTATAGTAAAAACGGAAATAATGTGCTCCAGGATATTTCTTTTAAAGCTAAGGCGGGGCAAACAATCGGCATTATTGGTTCAACAGGAAGCGGAAAGTCGACATTAGTGAAGCTTATTCCGCGTCTATATAACCCTGATTCTGGTGAAATTCTTATCGATGGGGTTAATGTAAAAGATATACCACTTGAAAACTTACGAAATAGTATCGGTTTTGTTCCTCAAAAGGCTACCTTGTTTTCAGGAACGATTGAGGAGAATTTGCGTTTCGGAAAAGAATTAGCATCAGAACGTGAGTTGGATCAAGCTACGGAATCTGCTGCAGCAAGTGAATTTATTATGAGATTAGAAGATAAGTTTTCACACTCATTGTTGCAAGGTGCAACGAATCTATCAGGTGGTCAAAAGCAGCGTTTATCGATGGCGCGAGCTTTTATCCGCAAGCCGAGTATTTTAGTGCTTGATGATTCAACCTCTGCAATTGATGCTTTATCGGAAGGCTTAGTTCAACAGGCATTACGAGAAGATTATGCTGATTCAACCGTGTTCATCATTTCATCAAAGATTTCATCCATTATCGATGCAGATCAAATTCTTGTGATGAACGATGGCGAAATTGAGGCTAGCGGCAGACATGATGAGTTACTCAGAAAGAGTGAAGTGTATCGAAAAATCGTTGCTACACAAACTGGGAGGGAGGTTGAGTTCGGATGAGTAAAGCCACATCACAACCGAATGCTAATATGTTAGCCCGAGCGCGTGGGCCAAGAGGATTTGGGGGACCCGTAGAAAAGGCAAAGGATTGGAAGGGGACGATTCACCGTATCTGGAAGCAGATGGAGAAGCAAAAGATGGCATTAGTTTTTTCAATTATCTTTGTTATCCTATCTACTTTGCTAGGGCTCGCTGGACCATATTTGATCGGTATCATTATTGATGAATATATCATTCCAAAAGACATAACTGGGACAATAAAGTTTTTAGGAATACTTACCGCTATATATGTGGCAACCGCTTTGTTTACATGGCTTCAAACCTTCATGATGGTTCGGGTATCCTTGGAAACCATTCGAAATTTACGTCAAGATTTATTTAATAAGCTCCACACTCTATCCTTAAAATTCTTTGATAAACGTACACACGGAGACTTAATGAGTAGGGTAACAAATGATATTGATACCTTAAATAACGCATTAAGCCAAAGCGTTATTCAAATCTTGTCATCAATTTTAATGATTTCGGGAGTAGCGATTGCAATGTTTTCACTTAATTGGGTGCTCGCTATTGTTACCCTTTTAGTCATCCCGCTGATGATTTTAACAACGAAAAAAATCATTACATATAGCAGTAGCTATTTTATAAAAAGACAACGCGATCTGGGTGAGTTAAATGGTGTAATTGAAGAATCCATCTCTGGAAGTGAGGTCATTAGGCTCTTTGGAAAAGAAGAAAAGATAAACGAGCAATTTTCGGGTATCAATGAGCGGTTGCGCAGATCTGCTATGGCCGCTGACACTGTTTCGGGATTTCTAGGTCCAGTTAATAATTTTATTAATAATCTAGGACTCGGTCTTGTGATTGCGATAGGCGCCGTACTTGCAGTGCATAATCTAGCGACTGTTGGGATTATCGGTGCATTCGTTCTCTATTCTCGTCAATTTTTTAGACCAATCAATCAGCTTTCAAATCTAATCAATATGTTCCAATCAGCTATAGCTGGTGCGGAACGTGTCTTTGAAATTATGGATGAGACTCCGGATATTGTAGATAAAGAGAATGCGATTGTGGTTGATTCCTTGAAGGGTGATGTTGAATTTTCTCATGTGACTTTTGGTTATGAGGATGGTCAGCCAATCTTAAAGAATGTTCATTTTTCTGTCAAAGCGGGTGAGAAAGTCGCGCTTGTTGGCCCGACTGGTTCAGGTAAGACGACCATTATTAATCTATTATCGCGGTTTTATGACGTAACAGCGGGTGAGCTAAAAGTAGATGGTCGAAATATACAGGACTATCAAATAAGCAGTTTACGAAAAAAAATCGGTGTCGTCCTTCAAGATACTTTCTTATTTTCGGGTACGATCATGGAGAATATCAGATACGGGTGTTTGGAAGCAACAGAGGAAGAAGTAATAAATGCAGCAAAAATGGCATCAGCACATCAATTTATTCAACATTTACCTGAAGCTTACCTTACTCAAATTACATCTGGTGGTGAAAATTTAAGCCAGGGGCAGCGTCAATTATTAGCGATTGCAAGGGCGATTTTAGCAGATTCAGATATTCTTATTCTTGATGAGGCAACTTCTAGTATTGATACCAATACTGAAATTGAAATACAAAAGGGCATCAATAAATTAACAGAAGGGCGGACAAGTTTTATGATTGCTCACCGTTTGAAGACCATTGAAAACGCCGATCGCATCCTCGTTATTCATCAAGGAGAAATTATTGAATCAGGCACACATCAAGAGCTTTTAAAGAAAAAAGGCTTCTACTTTGACATGTATGACAGTCAATTTAACCTACAGGAGATATGAGATACTGGTTATAAGGTAGGGTGCAAATTCGAAAACAGCCTAGCAGGTGAAGCTAGGCTGTTTTCTGTGTTTTAAATTAGAGAAAGGTACTTGTTGTAGGACAAGTGGAGGGTAGTGAAACCAGAGTGAGACGGAATCAATGCTTCATTCGGACAAGGAATGAGGAAAAGGGGGAAACAGAGTCAGAAAGCGGTGTTGATTCGGACAGAAGGATAGACAAAGGTGAAGAAATGAGTCGGAAAGAAGGTGTGATTTGGACAAAGAATGCGAAAACGAGATTAGTAGAGTCAGAAAGCGAGCTTGATTCGGACAGAAGGATAGACAAAGGTGAAGAAATGAGTCGGAAAGAAGGTGTGATTTGGACAAAGAATGCGAAA
>NZ_JBPFDQ010000073.1:24724-27772 GCF_059415045.1 Ferdinandcohnia sp. SAFN-114
ACGAGATTAGTAGAGTCAGAAAGCGAGCTTGATTCGGACAGAAAGATAGATAAGGATGCAGGGATGAGTCGGAATTAAGGTGTGATTGAGACAAAGAATGCAAAAACGAGATTAGTAGAGTCAGAAAACGAGCTTGATTCGGACAGAAAGATAGATAAGGATGCAGGAATGAGTCGGAAAGAAGGTGTGATTGAGACAAAGAACGCGAAAACGAGATTAGTAGAGTCAGAAAACGAGCTTGATTCGGACAGAAAGATAGACAAGGATGCAGGAATGAGTCGGAAAGAAGGTGTGATTCGGACAAAGAACGCGAAAACGAAATTAATAGAGTCAGAATACAAGCCCTCATTGCAAAAAATTAAAGAGCCACATGGAGGACCACCCAAAATAAAATACACCAACAACAAAAAACCCCATCGAAATAGTTAGATGAGGTTTTATTTTTTACAGTACTAACTTTTATTCGTAGTATGTATTTTTTGTGTTACCAATAGTATTAAAGTTTGCTTTTAGGACTCTCGAATATGTGCGTTTGCATAGGTCAAGTTTGCACCATTCATAAATGGCTTGAGTTGTAATTTTTTGATTAGGAAAAAGCAAATTGAATTCTTTCACATTTCGCAAAATAGCTTGGTCTATTTTTTCCACTCCTCCACAGTTATCACAAACTAGGTTATGGTGATTTATTGTAATCTGAAAGGACTTACAGTTCTTACAAAAGATCCCTTTTTTAACTTTTTCATAAGTATAGGATGGCAACTTGGTGAAGGGGTTCTTCGGCTGATGCAATTCTAATAGTTTTTGAGCAATTTTTCTATCTCCGTCAGTTAACGGAGAAGATCCCTTATTTAAATCTCTCAAAAATCGATTTACTTGAGTTGGTAAAATAAATGGCTGTTCAAGAGGTGCTTGGTATAATGTAAACTCGGGATTGATAAAAATAATGGAGGCATCCACTAGGTAATGTTGATTGAGATTTTGGAGTAATTGGCGGAATAAAGAGGCGCTTCTGTTTATTTGAGTTATGGGGTTTTTATATTCACGGCCAGTTGTAACAGAAAAAAGATTGTCAGATTTAAGGTAACAATCCCCTTGAAAGTTTTTTATATCTAAAACATTAATTATGCCCCTTGAAATAAGCAATGTATCAATTTGGAAAAAGGAGTTGTTTACTTCTAATAAAAGGTCATTGATTATATATCTTTCTTCACGAAGATCATGTAGCATGGAATCAAATTTCACCTCTCCTTCATAGCCTCTTTCAAGGTTTTGGTAGAGAAATTTCTCCTTTGCAGTTAACTCCATTCGAATATCTAACGAACGAAGAGCTAACAATTCCTCTGATTCAGTTCGCACTTTAAGTAACAAACGTCCACTTCCTTTCTATTTATTCATTCCTATTTTAATAGAAATTCAACCTGTTAAATGTGAAAATTCCTTTAACTTTTTGTGTCCAGTGTTCCATAGGAAATACTTATCCATTTCTATAATAAAGATTAAATTTCTTAATCACTCTTTTGCTACTATACTTAAGGTACAAGGGGTGGTAATAAATGGAGTATATTATCCTGTTTTTTATTGGGGTTTGTGCGACGACTTTGGGGACGCTTGCTGGTGGTGGGGGATTAATCAGTTTGCCGTCGATGTTACTTTTAGGTGTACCTGTTCATTCGGCAATTGGAGCGAATAAGGTTTCCAATACAATAAGTTCGTTCTCGAGTTTCTTCTACTTGTTACGTAAAAAGGAGCTCTCTTTAAAAGAATCGGTTTGGATTATACCGGTTAGCCTTTCTGGCGGGATAAGTGGGGGCCTCATCGCTTCACGGATTTCATCAGAAAACATGTATATTGTAGCAATTGTCCTGCTACTATTCGCTTTCATTGTTTCTTTTGTGGGAAAAGGAGATTTTACCGGAAATGAGCCATTGAAGTTCAATAAAATTAGTGCACCCGGGCTATATAGTATTGGCATTTATGATGGGCTATTTGGGCCAGGTCAGGGGACTTTAATGCTCTATTTATATAACCATTTAAATATTGCATACATTCGTGCCGTCGGATTGGTCCGCCTTGCTACATTTTCAAGTTGTTTTGGAGCTGCGATGACCTATATTGCTACTGGTAAGATCATTTGGCCGGTTGCCATTGCCTTGTTACTGGGTTCTTTTACAGGGGCTCAAATCGGGGTGCGTATTGCGCAAAAGTTAAAGCCTCAATATGTAAAGCCAATTTTAAGAATTGTAACAGTACTACTTATTTTTCAAATTGTAACCGAGAATGTTCTTTAAATAAAAATCTGGACTCACTAAATAGTCCAGATTTTTTTGGTTTTTTCTAGTTCTGGTTATCATAATCATAAGGAGTGTGAGTAAAATGAATTCGTTCTGTCCGGTGATGTGGAATGAGGATCCTGTACCCGAAGATGTGAAGAATTGTGAAGATTGTGGGTTGTATGAACAAGGAGCGCGAATGATTTGGGGTGAGGGCAATCCGAAAGCACCCATCATGATTATTTTGGATAATCCAGGTGCTCGTGAAGATCGTGAAGGTAACCCAATGGTTTGTGGAACGAGGCAAACCTTGCAAAAGGCAGTATATGAAGCGGGATTAGATAAAGAGCAAATATATGTTACTTACATTTTAAAACGACAACCGAAACGCGCCTATGATAAGGAAAAGACACGCGAGATTTGTATAAACCATTTGTATACGCAACTGGAGGAACAAAAACCTAAACTTATTGTTTGTCTAGGCAATGTAGCAGTGCAATCTTTTTTTCAGAATCCAGAGCTTGAAGTCAAAGGGCTTAGGGGCAATTTCTATCAAATGAATGGATATCAAACGACTGTTGCGTATCATCCACTCGCGGCCAGAAGAAGGCCAAACTTGTATCCACAACTATTGGAGGATATGAAGTTAGTAGAATCGGAACTTCGGAAGCATATATAAAAAAGGGACGGGTCCACTATGCTGAATGGACTAACCTAAAATAGTGAGACAATATAAAACACCTCCAAAATGGCAATACTTGAGATAAGTATTGTGACA
>NZ_JBPFDQ010000074.1:0-27638 GCF_059415045.1 Ferdinandcohnia sp. SAFN-114
ATATTATGCAGAAAATTCGTCAAAAGTGTACATATTTAAACAATCACTTTTGTACATTCTTAGGTTAGCATTTATAGTCAAAAGCTTCTTAAATCTATTCAACTTATCTTTTATAGATCATAGTATTAGGCACTCTCCTTTTTTTAAAAATGAATGAGCTAGATCCTCTTTAGTGTGGCCTCAAACCGGAGTTATTTTTCATGGTAGTACAACAAGAAAAGAGCTGCCCAGACAGCTCTTTTCTTTCACTCTCACTACCCAATAGTGAAAAAATTATATTTTTGCCATACAAAATTTAGATGATTATTCCAATTAACTTCATTTTTTTGTACAGGTACCCATTCGCAAATTGTTATAAATCGTTTAACGAAGAAAATGCTCCTACATACATTTATTTTGTAAATTATAGCGGTTTACTCACCCACCATACCGTAATTATCATTATCGCGCATATAGGGGTATAACCAATGTTATATTTAGGTTAGTTAAGTAAAACAGTTGATATTAAAATGACCACACATATTAGATATGTCTAAAATGTGTGGTCCTAATTTATTGCTACTTTAACTATCGCACCCTTAAGTCGAGAAACGTTCTGTTATTTTGATAGCGGATAAACGTTTCGATTATGTTAGTTTTTTACACATCACGATATGTAAACCAATAGGTGGATAATCAAAAACATTTCCATACGGCACAAAACCCAATTACTCATAATACTTTTGAACTGTCGTCCTTCCTTTACACCACAGAAAGTCAAAACCACGTTCTTTTATAATATTCTCGGCGAAACTTACTACCGCTCTTCCAGCTCCTAACTTTCGATATTCCTCAAGAGTTGCCATTTGCCTTAAACGATATTGTCTTTCAATAGCAAAACCAGGATTTTTTTCTATGACAAAGGATGCAACACTAATCAACTTTCCTTGAAAAAACGCCCCAACATGAAATGCATCCTTTTTATGGTCTGTGGCATATTTAGAGTCCTCAATACTTTGGTTCGGACGCAAAACCGTATGCCTAAGAATGTATGTCATTTCTGGTTCAATAATTCTCACATCTAACATGTTTGTCCCTCTCTTTCTATAATAATCAACGGTATAAATAGTTCTTCATATTAATAGGGAATCCTACTTACTACTTTCTAAAATATCAAAAGGGAATTGCCCATTAATCTTTTAAAAAAGGACCTAAGGGATAAGGATCTTTTCCATAATCATTACATCAACAAAGCGCCCATCTAATTTCCCTTGGTTCTTAAATACTCCGACTTCCCTATATCCATTTTTTCTGTAAAGACCCTGCCCAAGGTTATTGAAAGGAAATGTAAATAAAACAATCTTATGAAATTGATGCAGAATCGCAGTACATTCGATTTCCTTTAATAATAGTGATCCAACTCCTCTCCCTCTATAATCCCTTCTTATATATATTGATAAATCAGTTACCCCGGCATAGGCACAACGATTGGAATAAGGATTTAACGATCCCCAGCCAACTATTTCATCGTTATTTTCAATTAATAAGACTGCGAAACGTCCGTTATGGTTGTTAAACCATTCTGTCATGTATTCAATATCTTTTTGATTCTCCTCCAATGTTGCAATCCTATCTTCAATCCCTTGGTTATAAATGTTTAAAATCGATTCCAGGTCATTTATTGAAGCGAGCCTTGTTCTAAACTCCTCTTTCATTACCTTGCCCTCCTAGATTTTATTCGCTTATAACCATTATATAAAAAATTTTCAACTTTTAAAGAAATTACGGTTGCAAAATGCAAGTAATTTGTGTATAAATAAATCAGAGGTGAAAATAATGGAAAACATTAGAGAATTATTCCAGGTTATGACAAGGCGTTTTGGCCTTTTAAATAAAAACTGTTGTCAAATAGGCGAAACTGAAATATCCCTTGTACAGAGTCATATCCTTTATGAAATTCTCCGTAATGATAAACCTTCGATGCAACAGGTCGCTGATACTCTGGGGATGGATATAACCACATTTAGTCGCCAAATACAAACACTAGCAAAGATGGAACTGGTTAAAAAATCGCCTCTTCCTGATGATAGACGTGTTTCGCTACTCACTTTAACTACACAGGGAAATTATGTTGCTGCTAAAATTGACGCAGAAATGAACGAATACTTAAATGAAGTGTTTTCAAATATGAGCGAATTTGAACGAGAAATGGTAATTAAATCAGTCAAACTTCTAAACGAAGCGATGTCAAAATCCACTCTTTGTTGTAAACCATTAATTTGAGCAAGAATCACTTGCTCTTTTATTAAAAAATAATACTTGCAAATTGCAACAAAAGGAGATGTTTATATGTATTTCAATGAAATGGATTTAAAAGTTCATTATGAAATGAAAAAGGAGGAAATGGAAAAGGCAATATTGGCCAGCAAATATTCTAAATATAGTGGCAAGGAAACATTATACACAAAGTTCTTCAGTGCTCTTAAGAATAGCAAATTACAAAAAAAGTATCTTGAGGCAACACCAAATTGCTGTAATATCAAAATCCAAGAAGTATGCTGTGAAAATTAAAAATCCGAGGAAGTAAAAGAAGACGTAAAGGTAAAATCAAATGATGGTTAAAACATTGCTGTAAATGAACAACTGGGAGTTAAGTAATTAGTTGATAAATTAAAAAAATTGATATTGGGAGGAACAAAAAATGAAATATGCACATGTTGGTCTTAATGTTACAAATCTAGAAAAATCAATCGGGTTCTACAGTAAAGTTTTTGGAACTGAGCCGGTTAAAGTAAAGCCAGATTACGCAAAGTTTCTTCTTGAAACACCAGGATTAAACTTTACACTCAATCCTCGAGATGAAGTAAGTGGAAATCAAGTGGGACATTTTGGAATTCAAGTTGAAAGCACAGACGAGGTTAACGCACATAAGAATAGACTTGAAGAAAACGGTATTCTTACACAATACGAAGAAATAAACACTACATGCTGCTATGCCCGCCAAGATAAATTTTGGGTTCTTGACCCTGATGGAAACGAGTGGGAGTTTTTCTATACAAAAGCAGATGTTGAAGTTAACAGTGAAAATACTTCTTCTTGTTGCACTCCTGAACCGAAGGTCGAAAAAGCGGAGAGTTATTCTACAACTACTCAAAACGAAAATACAACCAACTGCTGTTCTTGAAATAATTTCAGATTCACGAAGGGTCTCACTTCCGGTAGAGACCCTTTTAATAGGGGGTAAATGTATGACTGTGAATCATGCAGGTACATTAAAAAAGGATTATTTTTTATCTTATTTAAACCTAATTAGACTTTCGAGAAATTGTACGATTGAACAAGCAAAAGAGATTGCCATGGAGATATTTTTCCATTACAACATTGAGGAATACGGCTTACAAACGTATCAACAATTTTTGGATGCATTTCAGGAATTACAGATGAAAATAAAAAAAGACCTATAACGGTCTTTTTTAACAGCATCTTCCTGTATTACCTATCATTGAAATTCCTTGTCCATTTCCACTACGATCAAGGATAAGGTCTTCGGTGTTTGGTTCAATAATGGGGTCGATTGCCACTTTTATTTCATTTATAGTGATGATAATATCGTTAACTTCTGGCTCATCCAGAGCCAGTCCAATCCTCGGCTGCCCTCAGCCAAAGCCATCAAAAAAGATACGAATGTTTTTAGCGTTCTCTTCTTTGAACATTTTTTTAAATTCATCACGAGCTTCGTCAGTGATTTTCAATGTTTATTCCCTCCTTCTATTGATGTATCTAAAATTTTATATTAAGCATTTGGAAATAGTCTTCTTAATGAATCTTTCATTTCGGTTTTTACGTTAATTTTCGGGCGAGCTTCCCTTGCAATATTCTCTGATTCATCAATGGTTTTTGCTTTTCCTAAAGTTAACAAAGTACCGAAGTTCCAGTACGGTTACTACCTCCTTGACAATGGAAATACACGCTTTTACCTTCATTGTAAGCCTCTACAACCTTGTCAATAGACTTCTTAATGGATTCCTCCTGGTTTTCTGCATCGTCAACAATCGGGCTGTGCAGACGGTCATAATCAGCTTCTAATACTTCTGCTCTTAAATCGAGAATCATATCTACGTTTTCGTTTTTCAATACATCTATAACATCATCAGCACCACCCATAAATACACGGTCCTGAATCAATTCATGATATTTTTTATTGCTCATTTTCTAATTAACCTCCTCTAATACTGATGTTGTTATCTTGATTTACTCACCCGTTTCAGCAAAACGCTTAATGCGATCGCCGATTTCATCTCTTACGCGTTGGAAGAAAGCCCATTTTTCTTCTTCAGTTCCAGTTGCTTTCGCAGGGTCATCAAAGCCCCAGTGTTCACGTTTAACGTGTGGTGGTGTAATTGGGCATTTATCAGCTGCATCTCCACATAAAGTAATTACTAAATCAGCATTATTTAAGATTTCAGGGTCAATAATGTCAGATGTTTGATTTGAAATGTCAATACCAGCTTCCTTCATAGCTTTGACTGCATTCGGGTTTAAACCATGAGCTTCAATCCCAGCACTGCGCACACTCCATTCGTCACCCAAGTGCTTTTTAGCCCATCCCTCTGCCATTTGACTTCTACAAGAGTTACCAGTACATAAGAAATAAATTGTTTTTTTAGACATGTTGTTTGCTCCTTTGTTTGGATATTTAGAGTTGATGTTTAAAGGATAATCACTAACCATATATATAATCCAACCAATGTAATAAACAATGTTGGGATGGTTAAAACAATACCTGTTTTAAAGTAGGTTCCCCATGAAATTTTAACTCCTTTTTGGGAAAGAACATGCAACCATAGTAATGTTGCAAGAGAACCAATTGGAGTAATCTTAGGACCTAAATCAGAGCCAATAACATTGGCATAAATTAGAGCTTCTCTTGTGATACCAGTAGTATTCGTTTCAGCGATAGCAAGAGCATCAATCATAACTGTCGGCATGTTATTCATAACGGAAGATAGGATCGCCGCGATAAATCCCATTCCTACCGTAGCAACGAATAATCCTTGATCAGCTGTCCACTGGATAACATCAGCAAGTACGGATGTTGAACCGACATTTCGTAAACCATAAACCACTACATACATACCAATTGAAAAGAACACAATCGCCCAAGGGGCACCTTTTATTACCTGGTTTGTATGAACAGCTGGACTTTTCCTACCCATTATTAAAAAGAAAATAGACACAATTCCAGCAATAATAGATACTGGTATATTTAAGAATTCACTGATAAAGTATCCTACAAGCAAAATACCTAAAACAAACCAAGACAAGCGAAACATTTTTTCATCACTAATTGCCTCTTTTGGTTTCTTTAGCTCTGCTAAGTTATAGTTTTTTGGAATACTTTTTCTAAAATAAAGGTATAAGACCAAAATACTTGCTACTAGTGAGAACAAGTTGGGAACAAACATCCTTGAAGCAAATTCAGTGAAACCAATACCAAAGAAATCTGCTGAAACGATATTCACAAGGTTACTTACTACAAGAGGTAATGATGTAGTATCTGCGATAAATCCACTAGCAATAATAAAATGGAAAGACCATTTTTTCTTCGAATTTTAAGTTTCGAACCATGGCAAGTACAATCGGTGTCAATATAAGAGCAGCTCCATCATTTGCAAAGAATGCAGCTACAAGTGCACCCAAAATGGAAACATAAACAAACATTAATATGCCATTTCCTTTTGCTGCTCGTGCCATATGAAGAGCAGACCATTCGAAAAATCCTATTTCATCCAAAATCAATGAGATAATTATAATGGCAATAAATGCAAGCGTAGCATTCCATACGATATTAGTTACATCCCATACATCCTGTAGATCGACCACTCCTACAATTAGGGCCAATATAGCACCGCCACATGCTGACCATCCAATCGATAAATTTTTAGGTTGCCATATGACTAGCACCAGTGTCACCAAAAAGATGACTGAAGCTAAAACTATTTGTAACAATGAAATCATTCCTCCATTTAATCACACGATATTCTTAATCCTTGTTGTTCTAACCGGGTGAGTTTCTCTTGTTGGTTAGGAATGTGTTTTAGTACATCCTCAACCAACGGAAAATAAGCATTATCACGGTTTAATGAATATATGATCCATTGTCCCCTTCTTCTTTCATTAACTAAGCCTGCATCCTTTAATTTTCTTAAATGCTGGCTAATAGCAGGTTGAGACATTTTAAAAATGCCTACAAACTCACACACACAACAATCATTAATTAAAAGAAGACCCATCATCGAAAGTCTTGTTTTATCACCAAGGAGCTTAAGTATATTTGCAGTGCTTTCTAATGTACCCTCCACCAATTTCACCTCCACCACAAGAATATATAAGCAACTCCTTATATAATAAAATGCTTATACATTAAAATCAACTATAGAAAATCCTGACGATCATCTTTTTTCCATCTTTTTATAATATCTTCCTTAAAAAATAGGATTATATAACGAAAAATCCACCTATACAAAAGGTGGACTAGCTTTTTGTTATTCATTTGCCTCAAAGTTCTAAGGGTTTACTCACCTACCATACCGTCATTATCATTATCGCGCATATAGGGGTATAACCAATGGTCACTCGTTATTGGCATACTAAAACCTGCTGCTTTTGCTTCTTTAATCGTTACTTGTCCATTACCGTTTGTATCAACACTAGAAATATCAACGTTTTTATTTGGACTAGTTGAATCTGAAGGCTCACTGCCTGTTAAACCAAGTGATGCGTTTACTTCATCAGGGTTCACATTGTCAAATGTATCAACGATCTCGTTACCCATTAAAGTATAGGTATACTGATAACTTGAAGGAATCTGCGTTTCCGTATTCGGATATGTGATAATTGCTTCAAAATTAGTGGCCCCACCTGCGCTACGGATCACGTCTTCCATATAAGCTTGGTCACCATGTCGGTTGAGCGTACTATCTTGTGGGGTAATATTATAAGCATTCGATACCCCTCCGAGAGAATCAGCAATGATATGTCCTTCATCTAAAACTTCGCTTTCGACACCAGGAACCTTTGCTTCATCGGAATAGTATCTGCCAGACGATGTTACAGGTTCGTTATTGTCATCTTGCAAAATGATTTCTTCAGCAATAACACGAACCAGCTGCCCATGTTCATTTGTAAAAGCCCAGTATTTTCGGTCCCCAAAACCAATATCAACAACGACGTTAGGTTGGCGATAACCAGATAAATCACCACCATCAACTTCAATAAATTTGTATCCTGAGAACAGTTCATTATTTGGTTGGGTTGGTATTTCCTCAACTACTGGTTCATCAACAACAGTAGTGATAGCTTCTTCTTTTTCACTATTTTTATTTATTTCAGCTGTGGTTACTTCTTGTGGGTCTGTTTCTACATCTGTAATGGATGCATCTTCTACGTTGGTACAACCAACCATAAAGATGATCGTTAAAAGTAAAATTAAATAGTTCATTTTCTTTTTCATTTTAGGACTCTCCTATAATAGTTTCATACTTTTCATTCTAAAAATCTCGGAATGATAAATCTTATTAGGATTTCCTCTTCTAATTTTCCATTATAGATATTCTTACACTAACTTCTATACGGTAGCTATTATTCATTATTTTTGCAAACATTTATAATATCCTCAAACCTAACCTTATGTATGTCCTCAAAATAATCTGTAATACTTAACTCTGAAGTTAGCGGGTCCACAAAGTGCACTTTTCCAATTAACAATTGAAAACCACCATTATAATACAGGGTGAATATCAGTTCTTCATTGTACTCCATAGCACTACATATCGTTTGATTTATCTCTTCCAACTGGTGTTCATCTAATATAGGTTTTTCAACTTTTTTATTATCCCAATCAATTCTGCTATAAGAGGCAACCATCTCTGGAAGTATAAAAGATGCAATCCATTTTATTTTCCCACGATCTTTTATCAAATCAATCACTCCTTCTAAAAGGATTATACAAGAATGTATGTTCGATTAAAAGTGTACCTTTCTAATTAAATAATCAAGGGTTCAACGTATTGGTTTCATTATAATCTGCGTAAAGTCATCCGATATGCTTGTTGAGCTAGTGGGTGTTCAAAATCACTATCTTTAAATGGGTCCAATCCTGCTTGTCTGCGCTCACGAATTACCTCTGTCATAATCTCGGTTAAATACTTAAGCATCTCTTCTTTATTTGCCTCTTTACTTATCAAACCCTCCCTTACCTTCTGTTCAGCAAAGAATGCATACTTACTAACTATTTTATTGATTTCATCAAGAGTTTGAACCTCTTTTTCTTCTTCTAGGACATCAGCATAATTATTTTCAATAGCTTTAATTATATAGCCACTTATGTTATCAATGTCTTCCTTAGCTTTAGTATCAATCACATATTTAACATTTTCCGTTATCCGTTTTGTACTATAAATAAGTGTCATTTGAGATGCAGTTTGAGGTCTTATACCGAACCTTACTAGCAAACCATAGGGCTCATTCTGTAACTCTTCTTGATCAATCACATCTTTAAGTAGCAATGTATTCTTTTTAATATGAAATACAAAACCAACTACTTTACGACCTCTTTTGATTTCATCATATGTAAAACATAAGTCTGTTTTTTCTTTAAGCTCTGTTTGCGCCTGTTTCAGTACCTTATCTTTAAAGTGGCCATACTGACGATATTTAGTCTCCGGAATATCCAAGACATGTCGTAAATCAGCGTAGGACAATTCTCTTTTTTGCAATTTCTCGTATTGCTTTAATAATTCATACATTTTCATGGAATATTCGCTACGTAATCGTAAAACATTCCGCAATTTAAAGGGTGTGTACTCTTTTTGCAGCTTTAACAAATATGGTTGAAGTTTTTTTGAGAATTCAAGTTCAACCACACCTTCACCTAAATAATACTCCGAGCTGGCTAGCCATTGTACATTTAAAGGATTTCCATTTTCCGAAACAATCGTCAACATCTTCTTTTGCAAACCTGTTACTACTTCCTGCACTTTACGATAGAAATTTTTTTCTTGAATTCCTAGTATATCCGCTAAATCTCTAACTTTAATTCTATGTAATCGAAAGTCTTCATCATTAGGTTGAATAAGACTAGCTAGCGTTAATATAATTCTACGTTCTTGTAAATTAAGTCCAGTAGGAGTTTCTATTAATTTATTTGATTGAGTGACAATATACTCTGGCGATAGTTTAGTTGTTATAAGCTCGTTATCCCATGTCATCTGTTCTGTCATATCCTACCCTCCCACTTACTCATATCTTAAATATACATAAACATTCTGATAAAATTCTACTCCTCAAAGAGTGATACTTAATAAAATAGCATAATATATACTAACTATCACCTTTATAGGAGTCTAAAACCCTTTATATTTATGCTAACTATCACTAATTAGGGAGTTTACAGCCTAGTTTCTAACTATCACTAGTTAGGGAGTCTAGTGATTAATAACCAGATTTAGAGGTCATAATGCTAACTATCACTAATTGGGGAGCAAAAAACTTATATAACTATCACTATTAAAGGAGTTAGTTCAATATAAAGTACAATTTATAAGGTCTTAAGTAAGTTAAAACGAATATCCACACCCTAATCAGTGATCTTTTGGTACTCTAATACTCCTTAAAAAGTGATAGTTCATCAATATAAAGTGATGTTTACTCCTCAAAGAGTGATAGTTAAATCGGAATCTATCTTTTTATTAGATCCACTCCCCTAAAAGTGATAATATTACTCCTGAAAAGGTGATAGTTTAGTAACCTAGTAGTGATAGTTAAACTCCCCAAATAATGATAGATTAGTAATCTATTAGTGAGGATTAACTCCTCGAATAGTGATAGTTATTGTCAAATTTTGTTGATATAGGTGAGATTATCCTCCATGAAAACAAGTAAACATTAAATCAATTTCTTAAATAAAATAAATATATATGTAAAACATAAGAGTTTTAGAACTATATAAATAATTTCTTTTTAATCATTACTATCAATATTAAATATTTAATAGTAAATTAATAATAATCTTATTAACTATCACTAATTGAGGACTCCCCTCATTTTAATCCAAATAATAATCTATTAAATATTCTGGTTCTGAAGTTATCTAACAAAATCCATTTAGACATAAATGACATCGAGGATTTTTTGAAGTTTACTAGGGTTTATAATTTTGAATAAATCTATTATTATTATACTTACTACAAATCTAAAGAATTCATAATTCCCATAGAATGGTATAGTAAGTAATCAAAAGAATTTAAAGCTGTAGTTCATCGACATAATAAAGAAATAGAACTATTAAATTTTGACTCACCAAAGAATTTAACATTATTTATTCTCCAAAATGGCACCTTCGTGGGAATTGAACTGGAAAACCCTTGATTAGAAAATCTAAGTATCAAGGTAGCAGAAGAAACACAGAATTCATTTTAGGTATTTCTTCATTAATCTTTTTTAATTCTAAAACCATATTGATTAATTTATTCCTATCTATTAGCAACACCATGTTTGAATAAGATAAATTAACAGCTGACTTGATAAAATAGCTATTAGTAACCACCCAAGCCTCATTTGCATTATTAATTTTGTAATAAGCACCCCTTTCTTACCAATAAACAAAGTACTTCTTCTCATATTTTTTAAATCTCGTATCTAGAAAAGCGATAAGGCTATGTAAAATTTTCTTTTCAAAATGAGACCGATGTTTCTTATAAGCAAAATAAAACCTTATTTCTTGATCAATACACAATTCTTTGGTTTGAGAAGCTGATTCTTTAGTTATGGAGTCAATTGTAACTATGACAGGTGACATCCCTAAACACTTTAGTAAAGGATTGTAATATATATTTATTAAATGAGGACTTTCACTAAGTTGGAACTTTATAAACCTTTTAAAGAGGATATCGGTAATGCAAATTTTAACAACTGTTTCATAGGGTTCTTTATTATCTTTATGTACAAATGAATTGATATCTACGTAATACATTCGGTCCCTCTTCTCTTTTTATTACTTTGGCGAAAATGTTTCTCCTTAATAAACCCTAATCCATGTATCGGGCTTACAGACCTTATTTGTTTCTTCTTTTTTTATCCCTGCGTCTCATTCATAATTCTCGCCCTTGCATTAGCCATAAAAGAACGTGCTGCCAACTTTTCTAACTTTTCTTCCTGTATAAATTTGCTTCTTACTTACTCCTTTTACGACTTATGCCGACGTTTCGGTTTTCTCGCCACAAATACCAACTCCTTACTAGAACTCTAATAAAGTATGAAATATGTACCTACTGTAGCAAAAGTAGTACAGAATTGGCAATTATTACACCTTTTAAACTCTTTTTCAAAACCGCAGGAATACCGAAAGCCAAAGTAAAAATCACAAATAATAAAATTAAAATTAGGCCAGGTGCTCCACTTGTAATAGTGGTTGTAGAAACTTTATCAAATGCTTCATTAAAAACATCAAAATCAAACATTAAACTGACCTCCCTTTTGTTCCTTTATCATGTTGATAGCCCATAATTGTAATGTTTCAAGGTGATAGTACTCGCTAAAACATAAAATATAAAGCGAACACCTTATTCATTGGGTGAATTCCAAAAATTCATTAATTCTCCTCTTTTGTCTGAGTTTTTATGAATTCAATATATTTATCTGAGCGGATTTGTAACTCATTGGTATTCTTATCTTTGTAAATATTCTTCTTTAGAAAGCCATATACCAGTATAGTTTTTCCAATTAAGGATTCATCCTTATACGTAAAAAACTTAAAATATTTATCAAATAAGACCAACGAAAACTTTACATTGTTTACCGGTTTAAAATTGATATAGATTACTTTTTCTCTACGTAGAACTGCATCTACTGTTCCGTAAACAAAGTAACCACTATTATCAATTAATTCATTAGCCCAAAGCAGTTCATGAGCTTTTACTTGGTCAACAATAATTGATGAAATTGGCACTTTCTTCCCTTTAACATTCACTAAAATCCCACTCAGAATATCAGGTTCATAAGAAGTTAGTAACTTAACTACAGACTTTAGAGAACCAATACTAGCAGGAGTTTCATTATCCTGTTTTATTTTAACTTCACTAGGATCTTTTTTCTTCTTTTGCTCAGTATCTTTTTCTACTTCTTTACTTTCATAAAACGGGTCCAATTTACTAAGATTGATCCTAATGATGGTTTCTTTCATTCCTTTATCTAGTAACTCGTTTTGATACTCTTCTACTTTTTTATGGAATCAATGAAATCTAAAGGCTTAAAAAATCCGCAATTTGGTTTATGCTTCGAATCGTTTTTCCCTGTTTTCTTAAAATAACTCATAGTTAACTCTGATTCTGGCACATATATAACTGGAACCTTACAACTCCGATCGATGCAGAAAATACGATTACCATGAATATCTACATTATATTCCTGTGCTGTTACCACCTTCCCGTTGTGCAATATTGCAGAATTCATTAGTTTCCCCTCCTTTAATCAGTTAAATAACCCACTTACCGTGCAAGTCATCATGTGCTCTTATCATTTGAGAAATCATATATGTCACATTTTGATTAATATAGTAATCCTCCGCGCCATATGAAAAAACAAACTCATTTTTCTTTAAAAGCTCTAGTCCCTTTCTGATTTCGTGTTCCGAAAAAGGTAGACTTTGTATTATTGATTCACTGGAAGAATGCTTGTTTACTAGAAAATACTTAAGAAGTTCATATACAACAGTAACTCTTTCTTTATTCAATGTTTACACCTTCTCAGTCCTTTTTCTTGTTTGGTGGAATTAAATCAAAGCTTAGTTTAACCCTTTGTTCATTTGTATCCCAAACAAGATATGCATCATAAAACCCTTCCTTATTTTTTTTCGGAAATCCTTTTATTAAAGCTGTATGGCCCTTTTCAAGTAGGCACTTTATGTCAGCAATTTTTATTTCTTTATTAAAGTACCTCTTGGATAAAGTAAACGAACAGTTGGTTTTATTATACCCGGTACATCCATAGAAATTGCCTTTATCGAGTACAGGTTCACCACATAGAAAACAGTCACCTACTGTTTCACTAGTTTGCTGGGCTTCAATATAATCATCAAGTACCCACGTTTCTGAATCCCTTATTGTAGAAGTGATGATATCTTGAATGATATCACTCGTTCTCTTCATAAATCGCATGTAATCTTTCTTATAATCCCGTTTGCCGCTACTCATTTCATTGAGGAATTGCTCCATCATTCCTGTAGTGACTGGTGAAGTGAGATAATCAATGTTCTCTAGAGCTTCAATCAGCATTCTACCTTTAGTCTCGATATATACCAGGTTCTTCTCAATACGAATATATTGTTTGGAGATGATTTGATTAATGATAGCTGCTCGCGTAGCAACAGTTCCTATCGCCAATTCTTTATTGGTGAAGTCTCCTTTTGTATCAGATGGTATATAAGCTCCAGCATTGGACATGATTGTGATAAGATTACCTTGAGAAAATCTCTTTGGTGGAGTAGTCATACCACCCTTCAATTCTGTCAATATTACGGTACCTATCTCATTTTCCTGAACATCAGGGATAATTTCTTCTTCTTCTGGTTTTATTCCATCCCCCTTATCCTGTTTAAATAAAACTCTCCAACCTTCATCTAGAACCTGTTTTCCCCTTGATGAAAATGAAAAATTGTCATGTACAACTGTTATTATTTCGGTTACATTTTCAATTGCATTAGGATAATGTGCAGCAATCATAGACTTTGCGATTAAATCATAAATAACGAATTCATGGTTACTTAACGTCCCTAACTGCACAGGTTGTTCCGTCAAAATGATAGCATAGTGATCATCCGTTTTACTCTCATCTACATACCGTTTGTCATTCGATAAATCTGGAATCTCTAATGGAATAATAGGTGCATACTCTGATACTTTACGTAGATTTTCAAGAATAATAGGAAATTGTTTAGCTTCTTCAGGTGTAACGTGCTGTGGCTCAGCCCTTGGATAGCTGATAAGTCCTTTTTCATATAAAGACTGCGCCACTTCAAGGACCTTCCCAGGAGATAAACCTTCCCGCTTATTTACTTCGGTCTGCAATGTATTCAAATTAAAGAACTGTGGTGGTCGAATTCCCCATTTTTCCTTTTTCGTTGAGTACACTTCAGCTTTCTTATGTAGGCTAAAATCAGCTAGAACTTGAGCATCCTCCTTTGAGAAGATATGCTCTGCCCCTTCCTTAAACCATTTTCCAACATAGGTATGATTATTGATATTATAGGTTGCATGTAAATCTGAGTACGGCTTACTTACAAATGATTCTATTTCTTTCTCCCGTTTATAAATAATTGAAACCAAAACCGACTGAACACGTCCTGCTGAAAATCCACCTTTACTCGTAAACCCTTTTTCCTTAAAAAGCATAGTCATGAGCCTACTTGCGTTGATTCCAATTACCCAATCACTATGCTGGCGAGCAAGAGCGGCAAAATAGAGTGGTTCATATTTTCGATTATCTTGAAGGTTTCGTAACGCTTTTTCAATCGCACTCTTTGTGAGACTAGTGGTGACTAACCTTTTTACAGGTTTCTTATTTTCCATCAAAATTAGTAGTTCATCGATTAACAATTGACCTTCCGTGGCAGGATCTCCCGCGTGTATAATCTCTGTTACTCTATTATCATGAATGAGTTTTTTTAACAGATTAAATTGTTTCGCTTTTTCCTTAATAACTTGAAGCTTAAACTTATCTGGAATTATAGGTAGGTGAGATATATTCCATTCTTTATACTTTGGGTCGTAACCACTTGCAGGTACCAACTCTACTAAATGGCCAATTGCATGTGTGATAATCCCGCCGTTTTTCATTAAATCACAGGGCATTACTTCAATGTATTCTTTAGTTACTTTATGAGGTAGTGCTTGGCTTATTAGCTTTGCCTGTGACGATTTTTCTGCTATTAACAATGGATAGCCCATATTTGAGTCACCCCGTTTCAACAATACATTATGCTACTATTCCAACATTCATTTTTTCAACACAAGCTTGAATCGCTCCAGATGCTCCAAAACCATTATGGTATACAACTTCCTTACCCATTTTCTTACTAAGCTCTTTTACTACGTCCATCGATACATGGCCACAAGCTCCTAGCAAGACCACGATCATGTCGGCTTTTTTGATTATGTTGCGGAACTCCTTCTTGTTACCACCATTTCTGCTCTTACCACAATGAAATAGTACTTCACAACCGAATTTTGCTCCTACCTTTTTGTATGTAGTCTCTTGAGATCCTCCGAATACAGCAATTGTTTTCTTCATGACAAATTAACGTGTAAAATTTATAATAAATATACCGAATGTTACACCACTCGGAAACAGTTATTGATAATTTGTTGGAAAATTACTAAATTGTCACAACTTTTTTGTTGCCCATAACTCCTTTACTTTGCGCTCTATTCGAAGTGCGGAAGAAGTCCAAAAGTACATTTGCTACGATTGGATGAATATATCTACCTCCATTTAAGATAGTTTTTAAGTATTTAAGCAGGTCAGTAGTTTCCATGGTTTTCACTAGATACCCGCTTATGTTTTTTTGTAGAAGAGTAAGTACCTTTTCTCTATCTTTTTCGTAAGAGGACAATAAGACAACTTTAACCCCATTTTCTACATAAAAATCAATGATACGTAACGTTTTTTCATACCCGAAGGTAGGATCTACAATCACTAAGTCTGGAAATGAATCCATAGTTTGTAACTCTTTTTTATCGATATCTCCGAAAACCTCAACCTTGCATTTTGGTATTTTAATTTCAAGAAGATGTTTAACACCTTCGCGATATGTAAGCTGGTTGTCATAGACAAATAAATTAACCACGTATCTCCCTCTTTCTAAAAATTGCAAAAAAAATAAACCTCAACAAAATCAGGTGTTAGCACACCCAACTCGTTAAGGTTTATTCCCCTAGTCATTAAATTGTTACTTCAATTATAGCAACATCCGTGTAAGGTAATCAATATCAAATAAAAGACTATTTTTCATATAAATCATCAAAATCAAATAAATCTTCAAATTGTAATTACTCTGAAGGCGGGCCCTTGTGCCACTTAATCATTTTCTCGTGTAATATTCGGTTACAAATCGGATGAACAGCTTCCATATTCCGTATTACTTGGAAAGTTAGCTAACAAATAAAAATTTGAATTTCTTGTTTAACTAACGCACCCTTATATACAGTACCAGTTTCATAACATTGATCTCTTGTACCTTTTATCATTGTTTATATGTAGACATAGAAAAAGAGGTTAAGGACTTGACTTGGAGCCTTTGTGGGTATGATTGGTTTTGAAAGGCTGAAGCAGGTGTTTCATCAGGCAAACCAGCCTATCATACCCACCCCTCCAAGTAAAGTCCTATCGTTGTTTACGTTGAAAAAAATAATTACTTACTGTAGATAATAAGTAAACAAAGGCTAATTTTGTATCGTTATTAACGATGAATACGGTCAAAAACCATACTGTATATAAGGGTGCGTTAGTTAAACAAGGGTTTTTTAACAGTCCATAGAATACATAAGTAATTTAAGGGGTGGTTAAATGGCTTATGTCTATACTTTATTCGTTATCTCTGTTATTGGATTTGTAATTTATCGAATGATTAAGAAGAAATCAACACCATCTAACAGATATACACCATACGATGACATTACAATGGGGAAGAAAATTGAAGTGAAACGAGATCGTCCATTAGAAGACTCAAAACACGTTATTCAATACGAAGAAAAAGTAGAAAAAAATAAAACAGTTTAATGTGTTAAAATTTATGTTTTGACTTACTAAACTAAAGGTGCAGGGTAGTTGATAATTCTCTATCTATTCAGCATTAAAAACCATCCCCTGTTTAATAAAAAATAGAGGATGGCTTTAATAAATGTTATTTATGACTTTTCTAATTATAACTCCAATTATTACTCCAGGGAAAACAAATAATATTGGGAGCCAAACAGGACCAAATAACACCCCAAATATCGTTAAGTTTGAGGAAAAAATCAATCCAACAGTTACAAAAAATGCTGCAAACACATACGGAAGAAAAGAATAAGGGTCTTTCCCTCCGCCTGCATCTTTCACCGCATCCCACATAGAGAAAAAGTATAAACAAGGATAAAACATCAACCACTGATATTCAGCATATTTTATGGCATCCCCAATTTCTCCACGAAAACTTAGAAGTATGACCTGATTAAAATTTCCTTGTACATTAATTAGAAATTCAAGAACTAATAAAACTGTACCTTTAAAGTATTTTCCGTTTAAATACTGTCCAAACCCTGGAAGAGCAATACTCCACATTAATTTTTCAAATATATTTTTATTCACTTAAATATACCCTAGTATTTTTATTACTAAACTTGTTTTGCAATTTCAGTTCTATTAGGAGCAAGTGGGGGCTGTTCCAACCATTTATTTTGAACCATAAGGTTGTACCATTTCTTGGTTACCAACAGATTTTTTAGAATAGTACCCTCATATGCCGTCACAAGGTCTGTTCTCATAGATGATGCAAGACCTGCCCCATGATAGTTTTGTGCAGCTTGAAATAAGAAACCGATATGATACAACATTAACTTATCTGAAAAAGGTGAGTCCGTTGAATTTGTCACCTCTGTTTCCCAGGATTTCGGAACTGGTAAGTTATCCTTTTGCATTATTTTTGAAAATGTTTTTATTTGTCCATCAGCCGTGTTCTGGGAATCCGTTAAGAACTTTCTCACTTCTTTTGTTTGTGCGACTTGACTGAATGCAATTGAAAGAGTTTTTGCCATAATACTTTTTTTTAGGTTGAAGGAAATGCTTATGATTTCTGTCGCCGCTAACTTTCTGCCCTTTCCGAAAAATCCATCGGTGAAATCTTGGCTGGAAACATACTCAGGGTTTTTAGATGGATAAAATAAAGGGTCTCTCTGAAAACTTCCTTTCTCAAGCAATAAATCAATTGTTTGATGATACATCCTTTTCCCATCATTATCACAGGAGTCGTAAAAATACCGTAAGTCCTCTCTTACAGAAACAGCCAAGGAAGTTGAGTGTCCTAGCAAACCATGTAATGTCATGATATGTAAGTAATTTAGGCAAAATATATCGGTGAACAATCTCGGTTTATCTTTAAAAAGGTCAGATTCATTAAATCCAATTGGAACTGGAAACCCCTCATTTTTTATAAAAGTAACGATCTGTTGTTTTTGTTTTTCGAATGTCTTGATAGCATCCTCGAAAAGAGCTTTAATTTGCTCATCTTCAATAATAGAAACCATATATCTATTCACAATATCAACGGCTGTTCCATTTATATATTCTCCCCATAGTGTGCCTATTTCAGAAGATGTGAGTTTTAATTTTTCCTTTTCCATTTTGTCACCTCGTGGATATTATTTACCAATTCAGCAAGAGATATGAATTTCTTATTGGACTTTAAAAGAGGAAAAAGACTCTTAAAAAAAATGAAATAACTAAAAAAGGCAAGCAAAAATTATGCTTACCTTTTTCTTACAACAATGCGAATTAGACAACACTTTGGAATACTCAATGCTTAAGTTAAAGACGGCATTCTTAACAAAGATGAAAATCTAGTGGATAAATTACTAATTAAGAACGCTAATCTAGTAGCCATTATAATTATGGTTGAGAATAAGCTAAAGAGAATATTCAAAGGATATCCCTCCACATTGAAGTATTGTGTTAATTGATAACACTATTGTTATTGTTAATCTGTGAAACAAATTTATTCAGTTGAATACCAAAAGTACTATAAGAACAGCTGCTTGTTCAACTACCATGAAAATAAGTTTCTTCATGATTAGAAAATGACAATACTTAAGAAGACCCTGTTCAAGCGTTAAAAAAAGAGGAGAGCGATAATAAAAAGTCTATGGATTAGGGTTGACTGGATTAAGGTCAGTATCAGTATTGACACTTCCTAACAATTTTCATTCTCTGTGGTGAATCGCTAATCTTTGCGATTCATGGATGGCTAACGGGTGGTTTAGTTGAAGAAGAAATTTTAAAAAAAGCCTGTATCAATGATTACTTAGTAATCAGCGATATAGGCTTTATCTATCAGTAACTATTTGTCACTATATATATTTAACCTTGAGAACTGCCTTAACCTCGCCAGTTCTCTGGTTTAAGAGAAGAAATCATTGAAACATTCCCATTTGCCAAAATCACATATTGTCCATATCCGTCTTCGTCAACATACCACGCCATTCTTGATGCTAATGTTAAAGAAGATTTGTGGTTATGGAGCGGATATGGTGATTTGTAAACATTTTTTGTCCATCCTGGCTTAGCTTCATTATTAGAAATTGCCATAAATCTTTGTTTAGATTTATTAATAATCCAACATCCCCATTCTTTATCTGGAGATACATACCAAACCGCATCATCTCTGTTTGATGGGTAATCCGGTTGGAGCGGGTACGTTGAATCTACTCTATTAAATTTATCGCCTTTTAACTCGTAAAATATGGACTCATCCTCATATTCCCACTCAAACTCATCTTCAATAAGGGTGAATTTCGTGTAAGAATTTTCTTGATGCGGGGGAACATACACTGAATCATCTGATGGGTCTTTATAAATCATTTCGCCACATCTCGCTGCAACAAATGGATCATCAGGATTAATATCATCATTAATACCACATTGTCCTGTTACGGAATCAAATAATTCGCAGTTATGCCTACAAGTAGGAAATGTTTTCTCTTTTTTATCGTCATTGTTAACTACTAATTTTAGTCCCATAACAAAACCTCCATTTTAAGTGAACTAGATGCTTCGGATTACAGCTGGCATAATTCCCGTAAGTACCGACACGGTAATCGCGCCTATGTATAACACTTTACTCCATCTAACGTATGCTGGATGATTTAAGAACTTATTAAACAATGTCATTACCAATCCAACTAATACCATAACTACTGAAGCAAGGAATCCAATTTTTATTAAAGCATTCATTGTATCTGTAACAAGTAGTGTAACACCTGAACTATTTGTTGTAAATGCCAAAATAAAAAATAATCGAATAGCAACGATAAAAATAGGGATTCCAATTAGCATTCCTGTCGAACCTTTTAATACCATTCCAGTTTTCGTTACTAGAGAATAACCTAACTTAATTACACCAACTAGGAACATAATGACAAATATAGAAGAAATGATAGTTGATACCATCGGCGCTAATCCATTCACATCAGATGTTAGTCCACCAACTACAGAATCCATTCCTCCTCCTTGTCCACTTTCCTTTTGTTGAGAGCCCCAAGGACTCTGTGAAACTGCTGCAAAAGCTGCTGATTGAACTGAAAACGAGACCATTAATATAGAAAACAATAGAATGATAGTTTTCTTCATTTAATTAAGCCTCTCTTTTCTTAGATTTATTTAAGATGAAATAATGAGAGATTAATTCCGTTTTCGATTCATAATTGATTTTCCCGTTTAATACTAAGAATGTGTTTGAATATCTATCACTCATAACATTATCTCTTTCACATTTATCAATCATATATAACCATTGATCTATCAGTTGTCGGTTAATGTTATCCTTAGCTCGTAAAATTTTATTTACTTTTTGTGTGTCTATTTCTAAATTAAAAAATATATTGCATACCTTTGATTGGTATCCCCTTACCTCAACAGACTTTATAAAAGGATAAAACTTAACGAAGTTCTTAAATCTTGGATAAAGGAATCCTAATAGGTTATCCCCTACTTTCTTAGGTACTTGTAAGTTAGCAACCATATCTACACGATCATTCCTAAATGAACCAGTTGGATCTACACTAACCTCCGCTTCAAGATTACAACTAAAAGCACTGCACAATGGAGCCAACCAACTTAGGTCTGTATAAATTAAATTCTCCTTAAAGTTTTCATAAAAGTCACTTTCTTGGATTACTCCTGGTATTCCATCTCCATCAACAAGGACAAATTTCTTATCCGGATTATATTTGAATAATAGTTTTTCAATATTTAAATTCTTATTCTGCATATCTGTTACTATTTGGTTAATTCCAAAGTCATCTAATAACATCACTGTTCCCCCACTTGATACGTAGTATTTATCGACTATTTTTATATGTAATAGTACCGTCGTTTAATAATTACCTGTCCAATAGTACTATATAACCATATAGATGTATGTCGAAAATTGTAGAAAATGCCCAAAAAAATCAAAATTTCCCTATTTTTAAGTTAAAAAACAAAAAAATGCTCTATTATTAATAAAAAAACGAATACATTTACTATTATTATTTATTATTTTTTAGGAAATTAATAGCCAAAATAGTCAAAATTTCGAACTTAAAACAGGTATAGCATCCTAAAAAATAGCATAAAATTGTATTTTTTTACTTTTTATCATCCCTTTTTCCTACAAGCTTACTTTCTTACTCAAAAAGCACTAGTGCATAATGCTTTTTAAGTAAGAGGCGACATAGAAAATGTCGCTCTCTAATTTGAAACTATATTGCTATTCTTTCTTCATGATTATAATGTTCATCAGGAATCATGTATTCATCAGAAATCGATGTCTCTAACTTGATAATTCGATTAACGATGATATCCTTTTTACCATTACGAGCAACATCTAAGTTTAAAACATCACCTACATGAATCTTAGATGTTTTTGCTTCACCAACATTCACCCAGATCCTTTGACCATCAGTAATGTGAATATAAGGTCCCTCCATGCCTATTACTTTTACTGTCCACTCCTGGCGCCCTTCAACTTCGTCCTTTATTTTAGCGGTAGCATATTGAACAAATCTAGAATTAACATCATCTAATTCATTCAAAGCATCACTATTTAAGTCGTTTATTGAAAGACAATCATCTTCCCCAATGTTAAATTGAATTTCATCATCATAGGATTTAGGAACACGAGCTTCAATTGGAGTTGACGTTTTTTCCACATTTAGCGCGCCTACCTCTTGTTCGAGTAATGACAAGAAATCCAGTGTTTGTCCATCAAGCACTGATACTATAGGCGCTTTAATTGGATCAACTGTAGTCGCAGGATCTGTAGGAGCAAGAGAAGAAACCTCTTGCTTGCTACTATAATTACTTTCTAAACCATTGACCGATTCAAAGAATTCTTGCCTGTGCAATATTAGTAAATCCCTTGTTCTTTCTAAAACGAATTGTTCAAGTATTAGATAGATAATTAAATACACTTCTATTGGTATAAGCATATTCATTTCCTCCCAAGTTTGATTAATCAAATAAACTGAACGAAAGTTACCCGTCAACTTAAGCTGATTTCTTCTTCCGTTTTGTTTTTACTTCCTCTGTCTTCACTTCAAAGATTGAAACATTCTAAGGAGTAGCACTAGCTGGATTTCTTTCCCTTTAACCAGATGTGAAAGGGAAATTCCGTCTGCAACTTCCCCAAAGCCAAATGCTGCAATAAGTACTTCAAGAATGTCGTTCTCCAAGAAAATCCAATGATTTCACCTTTCTTGATGTTTTCAGTGATACTATCAGCTTTCTTTAGTAAAACATTAACGGTGGCTTCTGTTTGAATTTGCTGTTTAACCCATGAAATAAAATGCTCTTTGATTAAAGGCTTTTTCTTCTTACCGATTCCCGCTAAAATTTCTCTAGCTCAGTTAGATGTTTCTGTAAATGGAGATAGGTACTCTTGCATGAAATCCACCCTCTAAGCTGTTTGAAGTTGTTTGACTCCTTGTTGTTGTTCTTTTAATTCTTCAAACTCTTGAATGATTTTGCCCGCGATATCACATATTTGTGAACCGAATTTCATCAAAGCCCCATTATCACCTTGACTCCATGACTTTACATAGTGAAAAGAGTAATCAGAAGTATCAAGCCCAAAGAATGAACAAACAACATAAGCAGAACCCTCTGCAACAACTTCTTTTTCTTTTCTAGAACTTTTCGTATCATGTCGATGCACTTTTGAATGCACAAGTTCATGTACTAAAGTTTTGCAACGTTGGTTAACAGATAGTTTATCTGAAACGGTAATACTGTGGTTAGCTGGCATATAAAAGCCATTAGCTGAACCTGCATCACCATAGGTAATCGGACAATTATCCTGTCTAGCAACTTGCTCAGCCAATGAGATGATTTCACGCGCTTCAGGACAATCACCTTCCAATTCGATTTTGATTTTTTCGATTGGAAGTGGCTCACCTTCTGTTTGGGAGTGGTCAAAGATTGGAATCGTAACGAATCCGACTAATTTAGTTTCTTCGCCATTACCATCTTCTTCGTCTTTTGTCTTAACAAAACGTGGAGCGAATATCCGTAAAGCTTTTTCGCCTTTTTTCACTGTCCTACCTAATTCATTCCAGCGTTTAAAGGAAGCAATATACCAAGCATTTTGTAGCTGTGCTCTTGCAACCATAATATTGCGAAATGAATAATTAGGCATAAGTGCTTTCATTTCAAGGATCGCTGCAAATTCCTCTGGGGAATATGAAAAGTTAGCAACTCCTTCTTCCAGCGTCTTAATTAATTCCTCTACCCTCTCTTTTTGATTAGGTCCTTCTTTCTTTTTCCACCCGTTTTTCTTCAAATCAAAACACCTTTCTTTCTAAAGTTTATTTATAAAAAAATGAGAATAATAAGGACGTTAGAAAAATGTGTCCGAATCACTCTCATTTATTAACCACTCTCATATGAACTTTTAGAAAACAAAAAAAGCCCTTGAGTCTAATAGCGCACAAAAATAGTGCAATCTATTAGCCCAAAGGCTTCTGAATGTCTAATGTAATCCCGCTAACCTAATAAGGTTGCAAATAAAAAATAAAACAAAACGAATATATGGGTATTATACCTTTTATTGTAGAATTCGACAAGAATATTTAGGTAATAACAGGCTCAACTGAAATATGAATTGCCTATATATATTTATTATTTAAAGATATTATTAAAAGATTGTATTTATTCGGATTCAAAATTTGAGCCCTCCCCCATTCAGAATTAGAACCCCATCACCCCCATCCAAAATTTTAAAGGTGGGATTCAAATTTTGAATCCCTTAATTTTTGTGGATAACTAAGGTTTTTCCTAGGATTCAAAATTTGAACCCTACCCCCATTCGAAATTCGAACCCTAGGATTTAATGTTTTAACCCTAGATTTAAAAATTTGAATCCCAGGAATTAATATTTGAATCCCCATCTTAGAAAATTAAAAAAATCTCTTCTAAATGAGAAGAGATTTTCTTATTCCATTATGGGAAGTTAAATTACTTACCTTATCTTTGCCAAATTAATAAGGGCTAATTTTTCATGATAATTCATTTTTTTCTCTAACTTTAAAATCAAGCGCTCGTCTTTACAATTAGAAATAGTAATCCTATTTTTAATAAACTGGAATCTGTGCCAGTGATATTTAGCTAATTGAAATATTCTTTTCATGGTGCTCCTCCATCATAATATTACACTTTAGCGATAAACTATCTTTCACCTGCAACGGTGTATTCTAGTTCATCAAAGTGTGGATCAAACTCCCGAAGTTCTTCTTGAATTTGGTCATTATAACGAGTTACCAGCCAATCCTTTTGAAATTCATTTGTAGCATATATAAAATATTTGTTTCCTTCTTTGATACAATACGTTCCTCTCAACCAAGTATCAAAAGAAGGTTTTGAGATTTTTGTCTCCATCCCTTTTAAGACACCTTGCCAAACAATAATATCTTGTTCTTTTAAATGCTTTGGTTGAATGAACAATGAATGCGACCTCATTTTTTCTCTTTGAACGCTAGTTTCTTTGACTTTCTTAGCCTTACTTAGCATTTCTCCGAAGATTTCTTCGTAGCTGATTGAATCTAAAATATCTATTGATTCGGAATTAGCTATCATGTCAGCTACATATTCATCATGATCTTCTCTAAGAAGCTTAGGGAGACCTGCTTTTTCCTTCTTCAATGCTTTTTTAATATGAGGTTCTAATGTGGCATCATCAATTACAATGGATGGGTCCCCATTTAGTAATTTTTCAGTTAGTAATGGAACTTTTTTTCTAATCTTGTAGACAGGGCTTTCCTCTAGTTTATCTCTATCCTCATTCACAACATTAAATTTGTAAATGAATCCGTATCTTTCGAGAATATCTAGATAATTACGGACTGTATTTAGTGACTTGTCCATTTTTAAGGAAATCAGCTCAAGATTAGGAAAACACCAGTCCTTCTTTCCATATGCATGACGCTTTAAGTGAGCATATAGAGCTAATCCCTCTGCGTTAAGATAATGCCCCCAATAATCAAACAGGTAATTATTTAGGATTGTAATCTCACCATCTACATAAGGGATATGGTGACCATACTTGTCCAAAGAAAATGCTCTGACTTCATCTTCAGTGAAAACCCGCTTTTCTAATTCGGGCACATAATATGTTTCGAGTTCTAAACCGGAGTCTTTGCCTTTCTTTGATCGTTGTCTTGGATACTTATTACCTGTTTCTACATATCGGTAATAAGAAAGCTTATCCGTTCTCCCTTTTAAATTTTTATTGTCCTCAGACACAAAATTATCCCCCATTCCTACCCACTCAAGTCAATAGGAAATTAGAGGATTTCTACTTGTCTATTTGTAATTGTATGTGGTACAATTAGGTCATAATTTAAAAACAAGTAAGAAATCCCGCCTCATTCGGTTTCATATAATCTTCTCAGCGGCCAAACTGTTCGGATTATATGAAATGCTACGGTGGGTTTTTTTATGTATATTTATAACTTTTTTCTCTTTTTTTCTTTCTGATTGCTAGAATAAAATTCCTATATTGCTAACTACTATATTATCAGATATTTAGACAAAATTCTAGAAGCTTCGTCGTGGCCGTCTAAGAGAAAAAACAAAAAATCCCCTAAATGGATACACTTCACCCGTTGGCAATGTGTACTCATTTAGGGGATTTCCCTCTGAATATTTAATTAACTATAATATTAGCATGTTTTTTTAAAATAAAAAAGATGGAATTTAACGGTAGTCCTCTCATCTTGTGAATCCACAATCATTCTGTTGAAACTATTATAATTAATACTCCCATTTTGTATAGTCACTGAGGAAATATGAGAATCACTCGGTAAATTTTTTTTAGCTGAGCTGCATTAACTTTTTTCCACTCATCATAAATGAGAGAAGGTATATATTGGTTACTGGAATAATAATACAACTTATTTTGAAGTAAACGAAATACTGCAATTTCTAATTTGATTTCAAGAAAGCTATCATTAACCAAAATACTACTATTTTCATACTCGTCTCCTTTAATCGACGAACAACGAAATGATTACTCTTCTCATATATAGAATCACCTGTATTTAAACGCGAGAAAATACCATGGTCTACCAAACTCATTAAATGTCGGAAATTCTCTTTATCTCCTTTATGGGGTGTAGCCGTTAGTAATAAGCAATGCTCTGTATGACGTAGTAAACTCTCACCAAGCTGGTAAATTTTCGTACGATTTACTTTTCGTTTCTTGACTCCATGCGTATAGGCAGCCATTTTATGAGCTTCATCAACGATTACTAAATCAAATTGTGCTTTTAAAATAAATGCTTTAATTTCTTCACGTGAAGCCCAATTAATTGAGGCAATTATTTTGTCATGTGATTCGAATGGATTTACTTCACTTTAGCTATTTAATAAACTTCGATTTACAATGGTAAACTCTTCACCAAACCTATCTTTTAGCTCTTCCTGTCATTGTTTCAATACTAGAGGGGGAACTAAAATTAATATACGCTCTGCAACTTGTCTTGCAATTAACTCACGTATTAACATTCCTGACATTATCGTTTTCCCTGCTCCCGGATCAACCGCTAATAAATAGCGTACTTGAGGTGACTGTAACATACGACTATAAACTGCTTCAATTTGGTGTGGGAGTGGAATAATCTTTTTATTTCCTCGTGCACGAGACTTCGAAAATTTATCCTCTGTCTTTAGTATGTAGTATTGTAGATAGTGTTGCAGTCTCAGAATTAAATGAACTTTCCTCATCTTGAATGTTTTCTAATTGTGCTAGTTGCGCCCTATCTAAATACTGTTCATAATATTTATTAGTTTTTCGCCCGATTGATTCAACTTAAAATAAATCATCGTCAGTTTCTTCAAAATGCTAACGGGTCAGGTTTCACTTTAGTTTCATTAAAGACTTGTTCTGCAGTATCCCATTCCTTATCTAGCTTTTTATCACTAAATTTTACCTCGACAAGTTAATCGAAGCTTAGATATCACTCCCAAAAGGTAGTCCAATACGAGTCCCCTTCTCCATCATCATGCAACTCAAGGTATTCTTCTTTGACCATATTTTTATAGAGACATGTTTCGCTACAATAATATTCGGAACCGCATCAATAACATAACCTTCGTTCATTTCATCACCGGACTCGTCACATTCACGAGTATGAGATTCAAGTTCCTCACATTCACTAAACGTCATTTTTGTTTCAGTTGTTGTCATAATTAAAGTCCTCCTAATCTTAAATAAAAAGAGTGTTCCTCTTTAGAAATAGAACTGGACTAACCTAAAATAGTGAGACAATATAAAACACCTCCAAAATGGCAATACTTGAGATAAGTATTGTGACATT
>NZ_JBPFDQ010000075.1:0-26445 GCF_059415045.1 Ferdinandcohnia sp. SAFN-114
TAATGTCACAATACTTATCTCAAGTATTGCCATTTTGGAGGTGTTTTATATTGTCTCACTATTTTAGGTTAGTCCAAGGGCTGCTTTAATAAGACTGCTTTCTTATACGAAAACGCATACACGGGAGTTTATAATTGCATTCTTGTTGCTATTACTTGCAACGATTGCGGACATTGTTGGTCCGATATTAATAAAAATTTTCATAGATGATTATTTAACACCAAGACATTTACCTATTCAACCTTTAATCTTTTTGGGAGCGATTTACCTTTTTATTCATTTTACAAAGGTCATTCTTCAATATTTTCAATTGGTAAAATTTCAAGAGATCGCATTGAAAATTATTCGCGAAATGAGAATTGAGGTATTTTCAAAGGTCCACAAACTTGGATTAAAGTATTTTGATAAAACACCAGGTGGCAGTATTGTTTCTAGGGTTACGAATGATACAGAGGCAATCAAGGATATGTTTGTAGAGGTTGTTGCGACTTTTGTACAAAACGGTGTCTTTTTAATTGGAATTTTTATTGCAATGTTTTATCTTAATGTCCAACTTGCTCTAGTTTGCTTACTATTAATTCCAATTCTGTTTATATTAATGCAAACTTATCGCAAATTCAGTTCTAAATACTACCACGATATGCGAGAACGACTTAGTCAGTTAAATGCAAAGCTTAATGAATCACTCCAAGGTATGGCTATTATTCAGGTGTTCCGACAAGAGAAAAGACTACGACAGGAGTTTGCTGAAATCAATGATGCGCATTATCAAGCGGGAATAAAAAATATTAAGCTAGATGGTTTGTTACTGAGACCGGCAGTTGATTTCATTTATATCGTGACAATAATTATGGTGCTTAGCTTTTTCGGTATTTCATCTCTTGAGAGTCCGATTGAAATTGGTGTACTTTATGCATTTGTAAATTATCTTGAACGATTTTTTGAACCAGTAAATAATATGATGATGCGTTTATCTTTGCTGCAACAAGCAGTTGTTGCATCTGGCCGAGTATTTGAACTTCTCGATCATGATGAGCTTGCACCACAAACAATTGGTAACGACAATCCATCAGTCCAAAAAGGAGAAATTGAATTTAAAAATGTTAGCTTTTCTTATGATGGAAAACGAGATGTATTAAAAAATATCTCTTTTACAGCAAAACAAGGCGAAACTGTTGCTCTTGTTGGTCATACTGGTAGTGGGAAGAGTTCGATTATTAATTTATTAATGAGGTTTTATGATATTGAACGTGGAGAGATATTAATCGATGGACATTCTATTATCTCTTATGAGAATAATGAACTTCGTCAAAAAATGGGCTTAGTGCTTCAAGATCCATTTTTATTTGTCGGAACCATTAAAGACAATCTTCGTTTACATAATCCGGATATTACCGATCACGACATCGAAGAAGCAGCAAAATTTGTTCAAGCGGATAGTTTTATAAAAAAACTAGAAGGTGGATATGATTTTCAGGTAGTAGAGCGAGGGTCAACTTTTTCAAGTGGTCAAAGGCAGCTTCTAGCGTTTGCAAGGGCCATTGTAACGAATCCTAAAATATTGGTCTTGGATGAAGCGACTGCAAACATCGATACAGAAACTGAGGAAGAGATTCAAAAGGCACTCGAAAAAATGAGGAGGGGTAGAACGACAATCGCAATTGCTCATCGATTGTCAACAATTCAAGACGCGAATCTAATCTTGGTATTACATCAAGGGGAAATTATAGAAAGGGGAACGCACAAAGAATTGCTAGCCCAAAAGGGGTTATATTATAAAATGTATTTACTCCAGAATGGCAGTGTGGATCATGTCGAAAATGCTGTTATGTAAAAAGCCTTTCATTAGTTTGAAAGGCTTTTTTCCGATTTACCAGTATTATATTGATTTAATAGATTGTCTAAATCTTGACTTACTTTAATGGTAGGTGTTGCTGTAAAACCGTGTTTCAAGACAATTTCAACCAGCTCAGTTCTTTTTTGTTCAATTTTAAGTAGAAGTTGTTCTTTAGACACAGGAATAACCCTCTCATTTGTTAGTAGGCTCCGTCATGGACGAGTTTTTTATAGTATAACATATAATGGTAAATCAATGGTAAATAACTTATTTGGAAATATATTCAACATTAGAATAGTGCTATGACACAAAACGTTCATATTAAAAATTATGATTACTGGAGTATTTTTGCTAGAATGATATTGATGAACGAATTAGGAGTTGTTAAAATGGCAGATGTTAATGCATTTCTTGCTTTTGGTGCAGGATTTTTATCCTTTATTTCACCATGTTGTTTACCGTTATATCCAGCATTTTTATCCTATATAACGGGTGCATCAGTAAGTGAATTGAAATCTGATAATGCAATGTTGCAAAGACGGAGTATTTTACATACCATTTTCTTTTTAATTGGATTCTCGATTATTTTCGTTATGCTTGGTTTTGGGACATCTTATGTAGGACAAATCTTCAGTGACTATAAGGACTTAATTCGTCAAATTGGTGCAATTCTCATTATATTCTTTGGTCTTGTTGTGCTTGGGATCATACGGCCTGGATTCTTAATGAAAGACCGCAAAATTGAGTTTAAGAATCGACCTGCGGGTTATGTTGGATCGATTTTTATCGGAATGGCATTTGCAGCGGGTTGGACACCATGTATGGGCCCTATTTTAATGTCGGTTATTGCACTTGCAGGTACAAATCCGGATTCTGCAATGTTGTATATGGTATTATACTCATTAGGATTCTCTATTCCATTTCTTGTCCTTTCATTTTTCATCGGACGTTTACAATGGATTCGCAAAAACAGCATAAAGATTGTAAAAATCGGCGGATATGCAATGATTATTATGGGTGTTGTTCTTTATTTTGACTGGATGACAAAAATAATTGCGTACGCAACCGCTATTTTTGGAGGATTTACTGGTTTTTAGTCGAAGTAGCTACTTATGAAGTAGTTTAAGGAGGACCAGAATAGTGGCTAGAATTCTAGTTGTTGATGATGCTAAATTTATGAGACTTACTCTCACAGATATATTTGTTAAAGCTGGTCATGAGGTTGTTTCAGAGGCTGTAAATGGTATTGAGGCAGTTGAAAAATATAAAGAGACTAATCCGGACCTAGTCACAATGGATATCACAATGCCTGAAATGAATGGCATTGAAGCTGTCAAAAGAATCAAGGAAATTGATCCAAAAGCATGTATTATTATGTGTTCTGCCATGGGTCAGCAAAAAATGGTCGTTGATGCAATCTCAGTTGGAGCTAAAGATTATCTTGTAAAGCCTTTTGATGCTAGTCGGGTTGTAGAGGCGGTTAATAGATTGTTAAATTAGATATAAACCCATTTAAGATTAATCGTCTTAAGTGGGTTTCATTTGCTATAAGTGGAATTTCTAGACGATTCATAAAAAGGACTGATTTATTTGGTTATTGCATCTTCCATTGTCGCAATTATGATGGCGATTTTCGTAACCTTTCTAAGAGCAAAATCTGCCCAAAAACCCGCTTCTGTTAAAAAAATTATATTGCCTCCTGTTTTCATGAGCACAGGCGCACTTATGTTTGTCCATCCAATGTTTCGCGTGACACCACTTGAGGTCTTAGAGGCCGTTGTGGTAGGAATGCTTTTTTCAATCCTGTTAATCAAAACCTCATCATTTGAAATAAGGGAAAATGATATATATATGAAACGTTCAAAGGCGTTTATATATATTTTAGTAGGGTTATTGGTCATTCGGATTGTTTTAAAATCGGTATTAAGTACATCAATTGATTTCGGAGAATTGAGTGGAATGTTTTGGATTCTTGCTTTTGCCATGATTGTTCCGTGGCGAATTGCGATGTATGTAAAATATAAAAGGCTTGCCTCAACATTATAAAGAGGAAACCTCGGCAGACATTACCGAGGTTTCTTTCTTTATAATCTAAAATAATTCTTTATAAGGAGTGACGTCTATTTGTTTTTCTTTTAATGTTTTTAATAGGAATTTATGGTCCCGTTTCGGTGTGGCTATGATATAACCTCTAACCACCAAATCTTGTGAAATCTGTTTTGCTTTTTCAGTTAGAGCCAACTCACCAATTTTTCCAGCGATTTTTTGTCTAGCAACATCACGAAAAAGCTCTGGAACTGGTTTAACTAAATCCTCTAATAACGCCTTCTGCTCATTTGGCCACAAATGACGTGTTTCTTCTATGTAATAATCCTGCCAATCTAAATCAGACTTTCCATCCTCCTTTGGAAGCTTTTTCAAAAACTTTCGGAACATAAAAAAGCCACCAATTGCAAGAAGTGTAATAAATAAGAATACCCATATCAATATAAACCATAAAAACCAACCAGTTAATTCCCACTGCATGAATAGTTCACCTCAATGCTTCATTATACCTTAACTGATAAGTTTTTTAAAAGAAAGAAAACCTCTTTTTATATGAAATTTGCGTGGCAGATAAGACTTCATATTATTCTTTGTGATTGGGAAAAATACAGATATGAAAAAAATACTATTTTTTACTTGTATGTTTTTATTTGCATTCGATCTATATCAGGGGAGTGCCGAAGAATTAGTACGTGTTCGTCTTGAAAATTTTGTCGGGGATACGAATGAAATTCAGATGCGCATCACAGGAGATTATTTCACTATAGATCCGACACTAACATTACAAGAAGGAGTGAACTACCGGTTATATGTCAATAAAGGGAATCTGTATCTTAGAGGAGGAGAAGTCAATCAACAAGTAGACCCTAGCTTTTTATTGATCCCCCGAAACTATGATGAGAATCACCGTGTCTATATTAATGAACGACCATATTTAGGTGCAATGGAATTTCAATTGGAAAATAATCAAAATGTGCGTCCTGTTAATCAGCTCCCTTTGGAAGATTATTTAAAAGGGGTTGTTCCACTAGAAGTGTTTTCCTCATGGAATATTGAAGCATTAAAGGCCCAAGCCTTAGCAGCAAGAACATATGCCGTTTCCCATATGAAAGAAGACATGGATGATACGACTTTCTATCAGGTGTATGGGGGATATGCTTGGAATGTACGTACCACTCAAGCTGTTGAAGCTACAAGGGGTCAAGTTATTACTTATAAAAATAAATTAATTGATGCTTTTTATTCAGCAAGTAATGGTGGTATGACCGAGAATAATAAAAATGTGTGGGGAGGGAAAAGTAGGTCATTCTATCCAATTAAAGAAGATCCGTTTGATCCAGTCCATCCGTGGGAATTTACTTTGTCGAAAACACAAATATATCTAGAAGACATAGATTGGGATTCTATTGATGGATTTGATGGGTTACAGGAAAAAGATAAAGAGATAGCAGCTGCCATGAAAAGATCAATAAATCGTCAAGGTTACCCAGGAGAGATAGTCATCCTTTCGATTCCTAAATTCGAGGTGAATCCAAAGAAATTTAACTCAAAACGTTCTATGACGGGTTCAATTGAAGTGGAATTTTTACAACGATTAATTGATGGTACGATCCTTTTAGGAAAAGTTGCCCTTCAAGATGTGAATTTAAATCGAATACGACCAATGATTGGCGGTACTATTTTTAAGAGCTATTATATAGACTCACTTGATTCAGATGATAAGAAATATGTGATGCGTGGCAGAGGATACGGGCATGGTGTAGGGATGAGTCAATGGGGAGCAAGTATAATGGGTGATAAAGGTAAAAACTATGAGGAGATTATACAATTTTATTTTCCTGGAACGTCAATCACGAATTATGAACGTAAATAAAACAAGAAAGGGTCCTGTAGCTTTCACAGGACCTTTATTTTAATTTTGCTTTTCTTTTTTTTCCGTTTTTCGTTCTTTTTGATATAAATTTCGAGTATTTCATTTCGAAATAGTGCTTCTATCTTCTTTTTTTCTAATTCGAAAGGAAGGGTCACAACTCTTTCTGTTAATACTTTGTCATTTGGAGGATTTTCGCAATCTGTTAATTTAATGTGGAATGCATCGTCCTGGACATTTAACTGAATCTGATCGGGCTGATAACCTGATAGTTCAGCCTCGATGATATACTCATTTTGTGTTTCAAATAAATCAATTCGAAATTGATAATCATCTAAAAGATATGGGTCTTCGAGAAACTGTTTCATCCAGTCCTCCAAACCATTTAAGGAAAGGGGATTGGACTTATCAAAATTTTTCATGTCTTGACCTCCATGGGATTCTATATTCAGGATATTCACAAGTGTAAGTGTTCGTGATAGTGAAATAATAAAAAAGGGTACAATCTGTTTGTAAAGTACGTGGTAATCATGTAAAACTAGACTTAAACATGCTTTAGTGGAGGAAATTGAGTATGAAAAATTTGTATCAACTGCTCCCTGCAATTCATGAGTTGCAAGCTAATACAGAATTTGAACAGTTTCAAAAAAAATATAATGTGGATAAGGAATATCTGACTAATATCTTAAGGGATGTCGTAAGTAACATTCGGAATGAGATTGTAAATGGGGAATGGAATGAAAGTGCTTCTTCAAAGGAAGACATGGTTCGTTTCATATATCGAAAGAGCGAAGAGGAGTTAGAACACAGTACGAATTACTATCTAACCAAAACAATCAATGCGACAGGGACAGTTTTACATACCAATTTAGGAAGGGCCAGACTTAGTGATGAAGCTATCCAACATGTTGTAGAAATCGCAAAGGGGTATTCTAATTTAGAATATAACACGAAAGAAGGAATTCGTGGCTCACGACATTCTATTGTGGAGTCACTTCTCATGGAATTAACAGGTGCTGAGAGTGCGATGGTTGTAAACAATAATGCTGCGGCTGTTTTTTTAATTTTACGGGCTTTGGCTAATAGCCAGGAAGTTATTGTTTCTCGGGGGCAATTAGTTGAGATTGGCGGTTCATTTCGGATATCAGCGATAATGGAGGAAAGTGGTTCAAGATTAGTTGAGGTGGGGACAACTAATAAAACACATCTTGAAGATTACGAGAATGCCATTACAGATAGTACATCGATGGTCCTTAAGGTACATACAAGTAATTTCAGGACAATTGGTTTTACAAAGACTGTTGATATTTCAGAACTAGTTACATTAAAGCAGAAAAAAGAAAACCTTGTTATTTATGAAGACCTAGGAAGTGGTGTTCTATATGATTTAAAAGGGCACGGAATTGGGGATGAACCTGTTATCAAGGAAGTATTGGCAAAGGGGGTTGACCTTGTATCCTTTAGTGGTGATAAGCTTCTTGGTGGACCGCAAGCGGGTATTATTGCAGGGAAGAAAGAATGGATAGATAAATTAAAAAAACATCAACTTGCTCGAGTGTTGCGGGTTGATAAATTGACATATGCAGCATTAGAAGCAACGTTATTTTCATATCTTAAAGGAAGTTCGATAGCGATTCCTACGATTCGGGATATATTGGCTACTGAAGAAGAGATAAAAGATAGATGTCAACAATTTGTAGCTTGTTTAACTGATAAAATAAATCATTATCATATTGAACTAAGAAAAGAGGGTTCACCAATCGGGGGCGGAACAATGCCCGGGGTGGAAGTGCCAACTTTTGTAGTTTGTTTAAAACATCCTAAAAAGACAGCTATGGAAATTGCAACAATGCTACGTCAGCGATCCACACCAATTATTGTAAGAATAAAAAATGACGAAATACTCCTTGATTTTCGTACCATACAACAAGATGAAATTGAAGAAATTGCAGTAGCTTTTGTGAAAATTGATAAAAAGCCGCAAGATTAGCGGCTTTTTATTATCCATGATTATTACATATCATGTCCTTGGTTATTTTTTTGTCTTGTGTGATTGCGGTTTTTTACTTTTTTCGAACCACTTAATGGTTGTGGTTGGCTGCCTGTGCTTTGGCCGCCGTTTGCTCTAATATCCTTAAATGTATTCTTTTCACCCATGTTAAATCCCCCCTTCATATGTATTAGGATAATGATTTTCCACTTTTTTATGCGGCTTAAGTTCTGAATGATTTTCTGGAAAAAAGGTAAGCTATTATTGCACGAATTACCTTAAGGGAGTTGAACAATATGCCGTATCATAAGGATAAACAGCAAGCTTTCCAAGCAGCACAACAAGGAACAGAGGAAGCGAAAGATGTGTATGCAAATATTGTAAGCAATGATCCTGACTATGGTGCTCATTTAAAGCGATTGAAAAATGAAGTGAATGAAGCCTATCAACAAATTGAAAATGCATTAGAAGTGGCATCAGAGCATCAGAAGGCCCAACTGCAACAGTTTCAATCGGACTTACAATCCATCATGAATGAAGTTAACGAATAAAATAAGCCCGCATTAAGCGGGCTCGCCAATTATATGATTATTGATTTTTCTTTCGCTTTTTATTATTTTGTCGTTGTTCTGCAGTTAAGGGCTCATTAGCAAATTCCTCATTAAATCCCGCACCAACACCTTGGGCACTTGCGTCATTCATGCCTGGTCGAACATGATTCGCTTTACGCTTCGACATTCTTTTCACCTCCGCCCTTATTTTATTCTTTTTTCACTAAATTATCCTGTAAGTCAATAAGAAAAACTTATAGAGCATAATAACAATCTTGTTATTTACTTATGTATATAGTTATATTAATATATGTATGCAGGGAAATTAAATGGGAGAGTATAAAATCTCTTGAATTTCGACAAATATTTATGATTGCGTTATTATTGATACGAAGGGGGCATACATATGGCAAAACATGATGTATTTAATGCACGTTCTTCTTTTGAAGCAAACGGCAAAAAGTATAACTATTATAGCTTACAAGCATTAGAAGATGCGAAAATTGGTAACGTTTCAAAATTGCCGTATTCCATTAAGGTTCTATTAGAATCAGTACTACGTCAAGTTGATGGAAGAGTAATTACAAAAGAGCATGTTGAAAATTTAGCAAAATGGGGAACTGATGAATTACAAGAGGTTGATGTTCCATTTAAGCCTTCTCGTGTAATTCTTCAAGATTTTACTGGAGTACCAGCTGTAGTTGATTTGGCTTCACTTCGTAAAGCAATGGCTGACATGGGTGGAGACCCACAAAAAATCAACCCAGAAATTCCAGTTGATCTAGTTATTGACCACTCTGTACAGGTTGATAGAGCAGGTACACTTGATTCATTAAAGTTCAATATGGATCTAGAATTTGAACGTAATGCAGAGCGTTATAAATTCTTAAGCTGGGCTCAAAAATCATTCGATAACTACCGTGCTGTACCACCAGCAACTGGTATCGTTCACCAAGTTAACCTTGAATATTTAGCAAATGTTGTTCACGCTGTTGAAGGTGAAAACGGTGAATTTGAAACATTCCCTGATACACTAGTTGGTACCGACTCTCACACTACAATGATTAACGGTATCGGTGTACTTGGATGGGGTGTTGGAGGAATTGAAGCAGAAGCAGGAATGCTTGGTCAACCTTCATATTTCCCTGTACCTGAAGTTATCGGTGTGAAATTAGTAGGTACATTACCAAATGGTACAACAGCTACTGACTTAGCGCTTAAAGTAACTCAAGTATTACGTCAAAAGGGCGTTGTTGGTAAGTTTGTAGAATTCTTCGGTCCAGGAGTTTCACAACTTCCGCTTGCAGACCGTGCAACGATTTCTAATATGGCTCCGGAATATGGTGCTACATGTGGATTCTTCCCTGTAGATGATGAAGCCTTAGAATATCTACGTCTAACAGGACGTGACGAAGAGCAAGTTAAAGTTGTAGAAGAATACAGTAAAGCAAACGGTTTATTCTATACAGCAGATGCTGAAGATCCAATTTTCACAGATGTTGTTGAAATCAATCTTTCTGAAATTGAAGCGAATCTTTCCGGTCCTAAGCGTCCACAAGATTTAATTCCACTTTCAAAAATGAAAGAAGCTTACCAAACTGCACTAACTGCAACTGGTAACCAAGGCTACGGTTTAACTCCTGAAGAAATCAATAAGGAAATTACCGTAAAATTCAACGATGGCGAAGAAGTACAAATGAAGACTGGTGACATTGCAATTGCAGCGATCACAAGTTGTACAAATACTTCAAATCCATACGTTATGTTAGGTGCTGGTCTTGTTGCAAAGAAAGCAGTTGAAAAAGGCCTAGAGGTTCCTAAATATGTAAAAACATCTTTAGCACCTGGTTCTAAAGTTGTTACTGGCTATTTAGAAGATTCAGGATTACTTTCATACCTTGAAAAGCTAGGTTTTAGCACTGTTGGTTATGGATGTACTACATGTATCGGTAACTCTGGTCCATTAGCTCCTGAAATTGAAAAAGCTGTTGCTGAAAATGACCTAGTGATCACTTCTGTTCTTTCTGGTAACCGTAACTTTGAAGGACGTATCCATCCGTTAGTTAAAGGTAACTACCTTGCATCACCACCACTTGTTGTGGCATATGCACTAGCTGGAACTGTTGATATCGATCTTGAAAAAGAACCAATCGGTAAAGACAAAGATGGTAATGATGTGTTCTTTAATGACATCTGGCCTTCTGCAGAAGAAGTTAAAGCAGAAGTTAAGAAGACTGTTACTCCTGAGCTATTCAGAAAAGAATACGAGCGTGTATTTGATAATAATGAGCGTTGGAACGCAATCGAAAGTACTGATGAAGCACTTTATGTATGGGACGACGAATCAACATACATTCAAAACCCACCATTCTTCGAAGGTTTATCTAAAGAAGCTGGTGAAGTTAAGCCATTAAGTGGTTTACGTGTAGTTGGTAAATTTGGTGATTCCGTAACAACTGACCACATCTCCCCAGCAGGTTCAATCGGTAAAGATACACCAGCTGGTAAATACCTACAAGAAAAAGGTGTTTCACCTCGTGACTTTAACTCTTATGGTTCACGTCGTGGTAACGACCGTGTTATGACAAGAGGAACTTTTGCGAATATCCGTATTCGTAACCAAATCGCTCCTGGTACAGAAGGTGGATGGACTACTCACTGGCCAACAGGAGAAGTTATGTCTATCTATGATGCATGTATGAAATACAAGCAAGATGGTACTGGCTTAGTTGTTATCGCTGGTAACGACTATGGTATGGGATCTTCTCGTGACTGGGCTGCGAAAGGTACTAACCTTCTTGGCATTAAGACAGTTATTGCTGAAAGCTTCGAACGTATTCACCGTAGTAACCTTGTATTAATGGGTGTATTACCACTTCAATTCAAACAAGGTGAGAATGCTGAAACTCTTGGCCTAACTGGAAAAGAAACAATCGAAGTTCAAATTGATGAAAATGTAAGACCTCGTGACTATGTAAAAGTAACAGCTACAGACGAAGAAGGAAACAAAAAAGAATTTGAAGTACTTGTTCGTTTCGATAGTGAAGTTGAAATTGATTACTACCGTCACGGTGGTATCCTGCAAATGGTACTTCGTGAAAAAATGAAGGGTTAAAATGAAAGGCGGAAGCGACCGTATAATGTCGTACGGACTGGACTGAGCCTGTAGGAGATAAAGGAAACACGATGAACGTAGTGAATCGATGTTGACTTATCGTACGGCAGGTGAGGGAAGTCTGCTAGACGTTGGGAGCTGGAACTAGACATGACCTTTATATCTAAGGCAGTTTTGTGGATTTCACAAAACTGCCTTTTAATATTGTCCTTTTACATAAGTAAATTGATATAATGATAATAGGGAAAACCTTTGATTTTGCTTAAATTTACGGAGGATTCAAATGGTTAAAAAAATTATTATTCCACTTATTCTAATTGTCCTAATAGGATATGCTGTTTTTGATTTTGTAGAAGATAAAAAAAGAGGGGTAACCGGTATTGAAATTGGCAATATGGCCCCAGATTTTGAACTTCAATTATTAAATGATGAAAATGAAACAGTTCGATTATCAGATTTAAAAGGAAAGAAAGTTGTTGTGAACTTTTGGGCATCATGGTGTAAACCATGTCGTGAGGAAATGCCTGAGATTCAAGAGTTTTATGAAACAAAAAGTGATGACATTGAAGTGCTTGCTGTCAACATGACCGCTTCTGAAGTAAAAGCAGAAAATGCACATAAATTTGTTGAGGGGAAAGGTTATACATTTCCACTCTTAGTAGATCCAAAAAATCAAGCAAGTAGTGATTATGAGGTATTAGGATTACCTGAAACATTTTTTATTACCTCCGATGGAACGATTAATGATTATATCAAAGGACAGATGGACCTAGAAATGTTAGAAGCTAAAGTAAAAAAATTAAAGTAAAAAATGTGAACCAACTCGATTTGGTTCTTTTTTTATGCCTTTTTTAGGAAAAAAAGTACATCTTAATTATTTTTAAATAAATTTTCGAAAATTTGTAATAATTTAATCGTTTTTTGGAGATTAATACTATTACAATGGTAGATAGAGGAAGGTGAGAAAATTGAGAAAAGTAAGAAAGGTTTCATTTGCAGATTTGGTTAATGAAAACAAACAGCAATTATTAAAGGACCAAGAAGCAATGGAGCGTATTGAGGCGAGAATTGAGCAAAAAAGATTAGAAAAAGCTGAGTAAATTTCCCATCAAATCTTTTATTTGGATAGAGTATCCACTCTTCTTTTTACATGAGAAAGCCCTTTCCGGGTGATAATGTAAAGGAGGAGGGGTAAATAAAATGCCGAAAAATTATCATAACCAATTTAAAAATAACCAAATAGGTACACAACCACGTGGATTTGGTGGAAATAAAGGGAAAAAAATGCAGGATACATCAGGAAAGCATGCTCAAGTTATGCAAACTAAAGGTGAATAATGCTACCATTAGCACACATGGATAAAAGGACGTTAATCAATAACGTCCTTTTATTTTTTTCCAGAAATAAAATGATTAGAACTGAAGCAAAATAGAGATGTATTACTAATACATAGGAGGAAAAAGAAATGACGCACAACAGATCTAAACCAGATGATAGAAGTGATAATGTAGAAAGACTACAAGACATGGTTCAAAACACGATTGAGAACATCGAGGAGTCTCATGATGCAATGCAATTTTCAAATGGAGAAGAGCGTCAAAGAATTCAGGCCAAGAACGAACGCCGTGAAGAATCTATCGCTGCAATGCGCGAAGAAATAAAGGACGAAGCTGCCGCTCGCGAAAATGGGTATAAGTAAAACTTGTAGAGTATGCCACCTTATATGGCGTACTCTATTTTTGTCATTCGAATGAAATCATTTTTAGGGCATTTCCAACTTATGTTACTATATATGTAAAGCGTTTTTAGAACACAATAGGGAGAGGTTAGAAGTGCTCATTTCAAAAAAAGAAGTTGAAGTTCGTTATGCAGAAACAGACCAAATGGGTGTTGTTTATCACGCGAATTATCTAGTTTGGATGGAATTAGGTAGAACCAAGTTAATTAAGGATTTAGGATTTAGCTATGCAGCAATGGAAAGCGATGGCGTTATTTCTCCTGTAATTGATCTTCAGGTTTCCTACAAAAAACCTTTGCGATATGGTGAAACAGCTTTAGTGAAGACGTGGATCGATCATTATGACGGTCTGAGAGTTATTTATGGCTATGAAATAGTACGCCCCGATGGAGAGGTTTCCGTAAATGCAACATCGTCACATGTTTGTGTGAAAAAAGATTCATTCCGCCCAATTTCGATCAGAAAACATTACCCTGAATGGCATAAGGCATATGAAGAATCAAAGAAGAAAGTTGAATAGAAAAAACAAGGCATTTGGTGCCTTGTTTTTTTAGTTACTGTTTTTGGTTAAGCCATTGATTCATATGCTGAGTCATTTCATCGTATTTACTTTTAGCATTACTTAATCCAACCGCTCCTGCATTTTCGAGAGGTACTACTTTAAAGTTTTTGTTTTGACTGTTTGATACAAATGTTGGTGTAAATTGTGGGTTTTGAATATGAATGAAGGATTCATCCTTTGCTTTTACTTCTTTAATAATTTCAACTTTTAAAACCCCACCAATATCTTTATAATCCCACATCTGTCCAGATAAAAAATTACCTAATGAGTAAATCACGAAGGTTTGATTTCCATCCTTACCTGTTAACCAATCCATCGGCTGTAAGACGTGAGGATGATGACCTATAATGAGGTCAACACCCTCATCGGCAAGCTGCTGTGCCAATTGTTTTTGATGATCATTCGGTAGTAATTGATATTCATTTCCCCAATGCATACTTACTGATACGACATCAGCAATCTCTTTTGCTGCTTTAATATCTTGTTTAATTAGATCCATGTCAATTAAGTTAACAAGATGATCTTTTCCCTTAGGGACAGGAATCCCATTTGTCCCATAAGTGTAGGAAAGAAATGCAATTTTAATTCCATTTTGATTTAATACCCTAATTCTACTTTTATCTTCAGGACTCTGGTACCCTCCTGTATATTCCATCCCGATTTTGTTTAAATAATTTGTAGCACTAATAATCGCCTTTTCACCGCGGTCCAGGGTATGGTTATTCGCAATAGAAACAATGTCTACCCCTGCATCCTTAAATGCATCAGCAACCTCGTAGGGGCTGTTAAAACTCGGATAAGTAGATAAACCAATTTCTGTACCACCAACTATTGTTTCTTGATTGGCAATCGTAATGTCTGCGTTTTCAAGTAAGCCTTTTACATTTGCAATCATTGGCTTGAAATCATATCCATTGTCTGTTTTTGCATCATTATATACGGTAGAATGGATTAAAATATCTCCGATCGCTGCTAGTGTAATTGATGTTGTAAACGGTTTGAAATGTTGCTCAGTCTTTTTGAATTCATGATTCTGAGCAATGTAGGCCTCAGTTTTTGTGTTGGCTTTAACATTATGTAGAGTAAAATAAATTCCGAATGGAATAAGTAATAAAATCATTGTACTAATGAGATATTTGGTACTAATTAATGCCCTTTTTTTCCTTCTGCTTCGTCTCATATAACATTTGCTCCTCACCAGAATATGATAATTCTACTATAATACAAAACTATGAAAAAATGTTAGAAATTTATCGAATATTGTCAATGATTTGAAGGGTATTTCATCTTTCGAAATAAAAAGGCAGGAGAATTAAGTAAACTGTCGAAATAGTTTGATGTGAATTGAAATCTAAAGAAGTAGGTGTTAAAGGATGAAATTTCAAAAGCCAGATGTAGAACAATTTTTTAAAACCTTTGGGATACAGAATTTTACGATTAGTCCCGACGAAAAACAGATGGTATTTAGTACAAACTTAAGTGGAAAGTATAATCTTTGGGCAATCGACCTGCCTAATCAATTTCCATATCCATTGACTTTTAATGACCAAAGCTGTCAAGAGCTTACTTATGATAAAAATGGAAAATTTTTAATTGCGGGATTTGATAAAGATGGCGATGAAAATACACAGTTATATGCTATTCAGCCGCAAGGTGGGGAATTAAAACCTATTCGAATTCAGGAAGGGCACCGACATATGATGGCAATCCTTTCCAAGGATGGGAAGAAATTATTCTATACTTCAACTAAGGATAACGCGATGTGTTTGAATTCATATTGCTTTAACCTCGAAACAGAAGAAGAGTTGGTTATCAACGAAGGAAAAGATGCAGCCACCTACTTGTTAGCACTTAGCCCAGATGAAAGTAGTCAAATCTATTTAAAGCATTTTGCCAATACATATTCCTTAGCCTTTTTACATAGAGATGGCCACGAAATACGCTTAACACCAGAGACAGAGCAACAGCATACAGTATCAGATGTCCTATTTACATCTGATAATACGATATACCTATTAACGGATTATAATGATGACTTTTCATATCTTGCTAAATTTGATGTAACAACAAACACATTTTCTAAAGTTGCATCATTCGAAAAAGAAGAAATGAAATCAATTAAATATAATAAACAATCTCAAACGATCTACATTGTGAGTGAAAAGGGTGTTGAGGATTTTCTCTATGGATATCGTATTGAAACAGGAGAAGTAGAAAAGTATGATATGCCTTCAGCCGTCATTGAAAAGCTAATTGTAACAGAAAATAACAGCCTGTATGTCCTTGGGCGTTCTGCTACCAAACCGTTAAACATCTATATGCGAGCGGCTACTGAAAATGTGTGGAAAGCCGTTACGAACTTTGGCGTTCCTGGAGTAAAAGAAGAAGAACTTGTTCAGCCTGATGTAATCACTTATCCTTCTTTTGATGGTTTAGAGATTGAAGCATTACTGTTTAAGGCAAATGAAGATGTATCAAATGGCCATGTCATATTATGGCCACATGGTGGACCACAGGCTGCAGAACGCAAGTCATTTAGGGCGATGTTCCAATCCCTGGTGAATCGGGGATATAGTATTTTTGCGCCGAACTTCCGTGGTTCAACTGGTTACGGCTTGAAATTTGCGAAAATGGTGGAGGGTGACTGGGGACATGGTCCTCGTCTAGATAATATCGAAGGACTTGAATGGTTAATTAAGAACGGATACGCAGACCGTGAAAAAATACTTCTCTTAGGTGGTAGCTATGGTGGATATATGGCACTCTTGCTTCATGGTAAACACCAAGAATACTTTAAAGCTGTCATTGACATTTTTGGACCTAGTGATTTGTTCTCGTTTATTAATTCGGTTCCAGAGCACTGGAAGCCTGTTATGAACCAATGGGTTGGCGATCCGGTGAAAAATCATGAGAAGTTAGTAGAGTTTTCACCAATCACCCACTTAGAAGGCATGGTAAAACCGATGTTAGTTATACAAGGGGCCAACGACCCACGTGTTGTAAAAGCGGAATCTGATAAAATTGTACGGGCATTGCAAGATAAAGGGAGGGAAGTTGAATATTTGGTTCTTGAAGATGAAGGGCATGGATTCTCGAAAAAGGAGAATGAAATCAAAGTAAATCGAAAAATACTAGAGTTTTTTGATCGATTTATTTAAAAAGAAAGACGTGTGACTTTCGAAGGGTCACACGTCACTTTCCTTTGTTCAGGATATAAGCTCTGTTTATAGCCATTTAATTTTTGGCTCTGTTTTATTTTTAATTCGAGTAATGTTTGCTCGGTGGCGATAGAACACGAAAACGGCTAGTAATGAGACAACAATAATTAACGGGTAATCCGTTCTAACAAAAATACTATAAACAATACTGAATGATACGCAATAAATTGAAACTAACATTGAAGATAGCGAAACCATTTTCGTTAACTTCAAGAAAATAAAAAAGCATAGTAAAGTTGTAATAAATAGGATCGGGTTATAACCCAACAGTACCCCACCAGAGGTAGCAACTGCTTTTCCACCTTTAAAACCTGCAAAAATTGGGTACATATGTCCTACAACAGCTACCATTCCAACTAATAAAGGAAAATAATCTGGAAATGACCCATCCAATAATAAGGTAGGAAGTAGTGTTGCTAATGTCCCTTTTAAGATGTCTGCACTAGTAACGATTAAGCCAGCCTTTTTTCCAAGTGTCCGAAACGTATTTGTCCCACCTAAATTTCCGCTACCATGCTCCCGAATGTCTATACCATAGCCAATCTTCCCAACGATTAATCCAGAAGGAATCGAACCAAGAAGATAGGCAAGGAGTATAATAATAATATTTAGTACCATACTCTTAACTCCTTTAATAAAATAATAAAGATAAGTGCTACTTGACACATTGTATCATTCTTTATCGATAATACCATGCTTGTACAAGTATTCTCATTATACAAGATATTTTTACTTACAATCGTTTTTTATTTTAATTTTGACAAAAAAATATTGTAAAATGCTAAAGAAATATTCAAATCCGTTGAAAATCAAAATAAATGCAGGAATATCTAAGCTTGGGACCGAAATACTATGAGAGATATTATCTGTTAGAATATATTTAAAGGGAGGACCAAATAACATGTCATTGGAAATTCCGACTCGTGCTGAACTCGGTAAAATTTTAAAGAAAAGTAAAAGGATAGCTGTGGTTGGTTTATCTGCTAATCCTGAAAGAACTTCCAATATGGTGAGTAAGGCAATGCAGGATGCGGGGTATGAAATCATTCCTGTAAATCCAACTATTGACGAAGCATTGGGTGTAAAAGCCGTTAAATCAATAAAAGATATCGAAGGACATATTGATATTGTTAATGTTTTTCGAAGATCAGAATATTTAATGGATGTGGCGAAAGAATTTGATGATATTGATGCGGATGTATTTTGGTCGCAGCTTGGATGTGTTAGTGAAGAAGCATACTACTATTTGAAGGAACGTGGGATTACGGTTGTAATGGATCGTTGTATAAAGGTAGAACATGCTTTGACAAAATAACAAACCATGAGATAAAATCCTTGTTCTTATACAAGGATTTTATCCTTTTCGCCAGAAACGGTTTGCGAAATTTTGATAAAGATATAAAATAAAGGATGAGGCATTAAGAAACAAAACATTTGTTCTGTTAAGTAAGAAACAACTAAATTAGTGATACTACTTATATAGAGAGAGGCTATTTTTAGCTATGTACTTGGGGTAAAACCCAAGTGTTTTGTATATGAAAGGGGTATGTTTTTTGGCGAAGCAACAATTTGACTACAATGATGATGCAATACAGGTACTAGAAGGCCTTGAAGCCGTTAGAAAGAGACCTGGTATGTATATTGGAAGCACTGATGGTAAAGGACTTCACCACCTAGTTTATGAAATTGTAGATAACTCGGTCGACGAAGCTCTATCAGGTTATGGGAATCACATCATTGTTAGAATCCATAAAGACAATAGTTTAAGTGTCCAGGATAAAGGACGTGGAATGCCAACTGGTATGCATAAAATGGGTAAACCAACACCTGAGGTTATTTTTACCGTGCTCCACGCAGGCGGAAAATTTGGTCAAGGTGGGTATAAAGCAAGTGGAGGTCTCCATGGGGTTGGAGCATCGGTTGTGAATGCTTTGTCTGAATGGCTTACAGTCACGATCAAGCGTAATGGATTTGTATATGAACAGCGCTTTGAAAATGGTGGCAAACCTGTTACTACTCTTGAGAACATCGGAAAAACAAATCAAACGGGTACGACGATTCATTTTAAGCCGGACCCAACCATTTTTAGTACAACTACATTTAATTTTGAAACATTGAGTGAGCGCTTAAGAGAATCAGCCTTTTTATTAAAAGGGCTAAAGATTGAGATCTTTGATGACCGGAATGATTTCCATGAGGTTTATCATTACGAAAATGGGATTGAAGCGTTCGTTGAATACCTGAATGAGGAAAAGGATGTACTACATCCTGTCGTTTCTTTTGAAGGGGTTCAGAACCGAATTGAGGTAGATTTTGCGTTTCAATTTAATGATGGGTATTCAGAGAATATCTTATCCTTTGTAAATAACGTAAGAACAAAGGATGGAGGTACACATGAAGTTGGATCGAAAACAGCTTTGACCCGTGCTTTTAATGAATATGCTCGTAAAACAGGCCAATTAAAAGAAAAAGATAAAAATCTTGATGGTTCTGATATTCGCGAGGGATTAACGGCAATTGTATCCGTTCGTATTCCTGAAGAATTATTGCAATTTGAAGGACAAACAAAAGGAAAGCTTGGAACGAGTGAAGCACGCTCAGCTGTTGATTCAGTCGTTTCTGAAAACCTCGCTTATTTTCTTGAGGAAAATCCAGATATAAGTACCCTTCTTGTTAAAAAATCGGTAAAAGCTGCTCAAGCTAGAGAGGCAGCAAGAAAAGCAAGAGAAGAAGCTAGAAGCGGAAAGAAACGAAAGAAATCCGAAGCGTTACTAAGTGGTAAATTAACCCCTGCCCAGTCAAAAAATCCAGATAAAAATGAGCTTTATCTTGTTGAAGGAGATTCTGCTGGAGGGTCGGCCAAACAAGGACGTGATCGTCGTTTCCAAGCAGTTCTCCCGTTGAGAGGTAAAGTTATTAATACAGAAAAAGCAAAGCTTGCCGATATCTTTAAAAATGAAGAGATCAATACAATCATTCATACAATTGGCGGTGGCGTTGGAGCTGATTTTACTATTGCTGATATTAATTATGATAAGATTGTTATCATGACAGATGCTGATACCGACGGTGCTCATATTCAAGTATTGCTTTTAACCTTCTTTTATCGATATATGAAGCCATTAATTGAAGCGGGTAAGGTATATATTGCATTACCACCGCTCTATAAGGTAAGTAAAGGAACAGGTAAAAAAGAAGTCATTGAGTATGCATGGAATGATAATGAATTAAAGGATGCAATCGCTAAAGTCGGAAAAGGCTATATGATTCAACGCTATAAAGGTTTAGGAGAAATGAATGCCGACCAGCTTTGGGATACGACAATGAACCCTGAAACGAGAACGCTAATTCGAGTCCGAATCGATGACGTAGCAAGAGCTGAACGAAGAGTAACTACACTAATGGGCGATAAGGTTGAACCGCGCCGTAAGTGGATTGAATCAAATGTTGCCTTTGGTCTTGAAGATGATTCGAATATTTTGGACAATGAAAATTTATCGGTCGTAGAAGGGGAGTAACAATAAATGGTACAAACAGAACAATACCGTGATCTACCTCTTGAGGAGGTAATTGGAGATCGTTTCGGTAGATATAGTAAATATATTATTCAAGATCGTGCTTTACCAGATGCAAGAGATGGTCTTAAACCCGTTCAAAGAAGAATTCTTTATGCCATGCATGTTGAGGGTAATACAGCTGAAAAAGGTTTCCGTAAATCGGCAAAAACGGTTGGTAATGTAATTGGTAATTACCATCCCCACGGAGACACATCTGTATATGATGCGATGGTTCGTCTAAGTCAGGATTGGAAGGTTCGGAATGTCCTGGTGGAAATGCACGGAAACAATGGTAGTAATGATGGTGATCCACCAGCAGCGATGCGTTATACCGAAGCACGTCTTTCGAGTCTTGCTTCCGAGTTGTTACGTGATATTGAAAAAAACACCGTTGAATTCATTCCTAACTTTGATGATACAAGTAAGGAACCCGTTGTATTACCTGCGATGTTCCCAAACTTACTTGTAAATGGTTCTACTGGAATCTCTGCAGGTTATGCTACAGATATTCCACCTCATCATCTAGGTGAAGTCATAGATGGTGTCATCAAGCGTATAGACAATCCAAACTCAACTGTCGATGAACTTATGGAAGTGATTAAGGGTCCTGATTTTCCAACAGGTGGCATTATTCAAGGGATTGAAGGGATAAAGAAAGCCTATGAAACGGGAAAAGGAAAAATCATTGTCCGTGGAAAAGTAGAGATTGAGGATCTTCGCGGTGGAAAACAACAAATCGTTGTTACTGAAATACCATATGAAGTGAATAAAGCAAATATGGTTAAAAAAATTGACGAGATTCGATTAGATCGTAAAGTGGAAGGTATAAATGAGGTACGTGATGAAACAGACCGAACAGGCTTAAGAATTGTTATTGAATTAAAAAAAGAGGCAGATGCACAGGGAGTGCTCAACTTCCTCTATAAAAATACTGATCTTCAAATAACCTATAACTTTAACATGGTTGCTATTATGGACAGACGACCAGTATTGATGAGTCTGCCGAAAATATTGGATGCGTACATTGCCCACCAAAAAGAGGTTATTACTAATCGTTCTCATTATGAATTAGATAAAGCACGTGAACGTCAGCATGTTGTTGAAGGTCTTATTAAGGCGTTATCTATCTTAGATGAAGTTATTGCGACAATTCGTGCTTCAAAGGATAAAAAAGACGCGAAAAATAATTTAATCGATAAATTCGGATTTACAGAGCCGCAGTCTGAAGCAATCGTTTCCTTGCAATTATATCGCTTAACAAATACCGATATCACAGCACTTCAGCAAGAATATGATGAGTTAAACAAAAAGATAAGCGAATTAGTTGAAATTCTACAAAATGAACGCAAGCTGTTTCAGGTCATTAAAAATGATCTGAAGCGAGTGAAAAAAACCTATGCAGATAATCGCCGTTCGAAAATAGAAGACGAGATCGAAGAAATTAAGATTAATCTTGAAGTGTTAATTCCATCTGAGGATGTGATTGTTACTGTTACCCAGGACGGCTATGTTAAACGGACAAGTCCTCGATCATATGCTGCATCAAACGGCCAAGACTTTGGCATGAAGGACACAGATCGACTGTTGCACAAATTTGAAATCAATACAACCGATACATTACTGCTCTTTACAAACAAAGGGAATTATTTATATATTCCAGTTCATGAATTACCTGATATAAGGTGGAAGGATCTAGGACAACACGTTGCCAATATCATAAGTATTGATCGTGATGAATTCATTATAGAGGCATTCCCTGTTACGAATTTCGAGTTGCCAGAATACCTACTCTTTATCACCAAAAATGGAATGGTGAAAAAGTCAGAGCTGACTATGTACAAAGCACAACGTTATTCAAAACCACTTGTTGCAATTAATCTGAAAAATGATGATGAAGTCGTATCTGTTCATATCACAAACGGCAATATGGATGTCTTTTTAGTTACACATCTAGGGTACGGACTCTGGTTTGGTGAAGAAGAAGTCAATGTTGTCGGTGCTAGAGCAGCAGGCGTTAAAGGTATCAACCTTAAGGATGGCGATTATGTAATTGCCGGTTCAGTTGTACCACCATCAACGCCAGCTGAGCTTAGTATTGTTACACAACGTGGGGCCGTTAAGAAGATGAAAATCACAGAATTTGAAAAAGCAACACGAGCTAAACGTGGACTAGTAATGCTTCGTGAGCTTAAGAATCATCCACATCGTATTGTAGGCGCGCATTTTGTTACAAATCTTGATGAGCTTTTCCTAAAAACTCAAAACGGAAAAATCGAATCAGTCGAAACAAAATCCTTACGACCAAATGATCGTTATAGCAACGGTTCATTTGTGGTTGATACAGATGAAGCGGGAGAAGTAATTGATACATGGATTGTTACGAATGAGGAAAATTCCGACGAAATAAAATAATCATGCTTGAAAAGCAGCTACTTAAGGGTAGCTGTTTTTGAGTTTGAAATAATATTGTTAACAAGAAGTATCTATTTTGAAAAATATTTATATTTTAAATACGCCTGCTTTACTGTACAATAATTTTATAAGGATTAGAGAGTAGGTAATTTTGAGAAAATGGTAAAAAAATATATTAATAAAAGAAACATTCTCCTTCTCGTAATAGCAATTGTTTTATTGTATTTATTACCAATGTCAATTTCATTGATTTTGGCCTTTCTAACTGCCCTTTTATTGGAGCCAATTGTCAATTTATTAATAACAAAATACCGGTTTAAACGAATATATTCGGTTACAGTAACGTTTGTTATTTTTATGGTATTTGTTTTATTTTTGGGTTACTTGTTAGTCAATGTCATCATTAATCAAATGATCACAGTCGTGAAAAACATACCGTTTTATGTTTCAAGTATTGATACAGACCAAATTATTTCAACCTTTGAAAAGTTTGAAAATTATTTTGAGGATCTACCTAAGGAAGTCTTGGATTCTATTATGAATACTTTGTATTCCTTCCAAGATTTATTAATCGTTGCAGCAAGGAATTTAACAGAGGGGACGTTTAGTTTTGTTTCAAGTCTTCCTCAGCTATTATTAGAATTAATTGTTTATTTAGTGGCAGCATTTCTTTTCATGAATGATTTACCTGGAATTAAAAACAGACTTAAAGACATGCTGCAGGAAAGCTCTATTGAAAAAATGAAGATTGTGACAACCCAGTTGAAAAAGATATTTGTTGGCTTTTTAAAGGCTCAACTGGTTCTTAGTGGAGTAACTTTTATTATCACATATGTAGGACTTTGGATTCTAGATGTAAAGTATCTTCTAATTGTGTCTTTGCTCATTGTACTAGTCGATTTACTACCGATATTAGGTACAGGATCTTTTATTGTGCCATGGGCGATTTTCGTATTAATTAACGGAAATACAAAGCTTGGAATAGGGTTATTGATTCTTTTTGTACTCATAACCGTAATTCGAAAAATTATTGAACCAAAGGTTTATTCACAAAGTTTTGGTATCAGTGCTTTAGCAGCACTCATCAGTATGTACCTAGGGTTTAAAATAATCGGCATTGTTGGATTACTACTTGGTCCTCTTTTAGTGATTCTTTATGATTCTTTAACAAAAGCCGGTGTCATTAATCTAAACTTTAATTCAGATAAACTATAGTAAAAAGCTACCATCACAGGTAGCTTTTTTCTTATAAGTATTCTTTAATTTTTGTTTCTAAAAAGCTTTTAAATGCCTCCATATCTTCTAAGTTATCGAATGCGGCTTGTGCGGTCGTATTATTGCCGCCACCTTTACCATTATAGTTTTTTAGCTCTTGTTTAAATAACTTTCCACACTCAATGGGAAGCGTTCCATTATGGGAGATAAGTAGTTTACTTTCTAGTGTAGATGTAAAAATCACACATTGATTGGATGCCTCATTAATTTGTTTTGCAATTCCTTGAAGTTCTTTTAAAGCTTTCTCATCAAATGATTCGATAATAATTGTATCATTATGCGTTTGAATAATCTCCTGAGCAAGGAAATGATTAAGTTTTCCTTTTAATTCCTCGATTTCTCTCTGGAGTTGTTTGTTATCTACTTCTATTTTAGTAATTTTTTCGATTAGCCCTTCACGATTCGTGCTATGTTTGTTTGCTAAGGTTGTTAAAACGTTATGTGTTGCTTGATAATCCTCTAAAGCACGGCCGCCGAAAATAAAATACACACGTGTATTTCCTTTACTTTTTTCTGTTTTTAGAAGCTTCATAACTCCTAATTCGCCAGTTCTTGAGACATGTGTGCCTGCACATGCGGATGTATCGATACCGTCAATTTCAACAATGCGCATTTCATCCCCTTCAACATCAGGTGTTTTTCGAAGAGGAAGGGTACTTGCTTGTTCTTTAGACACAAAATATGTTCTAATTTCACGGTTTTCATAGATAGCTTTATTAACCTTATTTTCAATGTGAAGGAGTTGATCGGCATTAAATTCAGGAACACTTAAATCAATAGATACGGTGTCTTTACCTAAATGGAAGCTTGATGTGTGTGCATCATACTCTTCAATACAGATCGCCGATAACAAGTGCTGGCCGGTATGCTGTTGCATATGGTCATATCGTAGTTTCCAATCAATTTGACATTCTACAGTCAAGTTTTCTGGGGGATGGGGGAGTTTATGGTAAACCTCTCCAGCTTCTTGATACACATCTAATACTTGAATATTATCAATTTGTCCAGAATCAGATGGTTGCCCACCGCCTTCAGGATAAAAAGCAGTTTCCTCAAGTGTTACAAGACAGAATTCTTCTTTTTTTATCATCTTTGTTACTGTAGTTGTCCAATTTGTTAGGTATGGATTTTCATAATATAGCTTTTTGGTCATCAATTTCTCGATCCTTTCCATATAGATAATTAAAACATACAAGAAAAGAAATAAAGATTCAATGAATAAAGTTGTTAGTTGTTATAAATAAGAGGGAGGAAGAGCAATTTAATGATAAGAAAGGTGGAAAAATTAATGGATGAGAATAAGTTGATTATGGGAGAAATTGAAGAAGATGCGTTTGTGTTAACTCAATTCAAGCACATGAATACACAATCTGTCATAAGTAAGGAGAGGTTAGGGGCCATTTGCGATTACTTATCGGGAAAAGTAGAGAGTGGGGAACTGGAGCATTATATTACGTTAAATGATCAGATGCCGATTAGACTTAATCAAGTTGAGATGAAGGAGTTATTAGATGAGTTCATGAACATACGTGGAAAGATGAATTAAAAGATGGAACAATAAGGTTTGGAAAAAAGGTATATAGTTAATCATAATAATATTATGTAAACTAAAATGAAGGAAAAAAGAGGGAGGGTTGGAATTAACCATTTTGATATTTTTTAATGATAAATTCCATTCCGATTTCAATTAACGTGTTTGCATGTGTATGAAATCTCTGTGCACGAACTTTTAGTTGTTCATATTGTGAATTGCTAAATGTTGTGCCCATTTTTATGCGATCTTTAGGTTTAGCTGGGGCTTTAAATTCTTTTGGTTTCTTATATGTATCTAACACATAATCAATTCCTTCAGTTAGTAATTGATTAAATGGAACTTGTTTGCGGTTTGCAATTTCTTTAATTTGTTCCAGTAAACTGTGGCTAACAGTCGTATTTTTGGTTACACGATCGGCATTATGGTATCTAATTTTACTTTCATAAGGCATTTGGTAGATCAGCTCCTAAATGAATATACTGTGTAGTTTAATTTAATATGTAAGTTAATGATAAAGGCAATTATTGATGCTAACGGAATCTGTATGCACTTGATTATATCATGTATTTGCTGCTTATTTTGTAATCTTTTCTAAGTTCCTAGAATAGATATTATGTAAACTTAATAAAAACTTCATCAAACATAAGTATATCCTTAAGGTAGATGTAAAAAGACAAAAAAGTATAAACCAATTGGACAGAAAAGTCTAAACTTCCTCTTCTTGAGAAATTTCGAGACA